>JBMOHI010000153.1:0-5497 GCA_049317925.1 Terrimicrobiaceae bacterium | reverse complement strand
CGGCGATGCCCATGCGGTCGTCGTCGGGGTCGGTGGCAATGACGAGGTCGGCCCCGGTTTCATCGGCCAGCTTGACCGCGAGAGTGAGAGCCTCGGCGTTTTCCGGATTGGGCGATTTGACGGTGGGGAAGCGGCCGTCGGGAGTTTCCTGCTCAGTCACGCCCTGACATTGAAAACCGAGGCGGGCCAGCATGGGTTTGATAATGACGGCCCCGACGCCGTGGAGCGGGGTGTAGACGATTTTGAGGGAATTCTCGCGGCGGATGAGTTCCGGGTCGAGCGGCAGGGTTTCCAGCCGCTGCATATAGGCCTCGTCCACTTCTGCGCCCATGGAAATGACGCGGCCCTGCTGGTCGGCGGGAAGCGGTTCGTAGCTTTCGCTTTCGACGGCATTGACGCGGTCGATGATGCCGGTGGCGTGAGGTTCGACGACTTGCGCGCCGTCCTCAAAATACACTTTATAGCCGTTGTATTCCGGCGGGTTGTGGCTGGCGGTGATGTTGATGCCGGCCTGGGAATTGGTGTAGCGGACGGCGAATGAGAGTTCGGGCGTGGAGCGCGGGCCTTCGAAGAGGTAGGCGTCGCAACCGTTTTCGGTCATGACCTTGGCCGCGAGTTCGGCGAACTGGCGGGAGTAAAAGCGGGTGTCGTGACAGATGCAAAGCGAGGGTTTGCCGGGCCGGCCGGTGGTGGCGAAGTATTCCTTCACGTAGGCAACGAGCCCCTGGGTGGCACGGCTGAGGTTGTAGTAATTCATCGCGCTGGTGCCGGTGCAGGGAAACTCCGGGCGGCCGAGGGGCTGGGGCTGGCCTTTTTCGACGCTGGTAACGGTGAGCCCGATGGTCTTGCCACGGAGTCCGCCGGTGCCGAAGGCGATGGTGCGGAAGAAACGATTGTCGAGTTCGGTCCAGTTCTCCGCGGCGACGAGTTCGCTGATGGAAGCGGCATCGACCGGGGAGGAGGATTTTTCCAGCAGGGAGAGAATGTTGGCGGCGGACGAAGGGAGGATTTTCCCGGACTGCGCGGCTGCTTCGATGGTGGCGGTGAGGTCGCTCATTGGAGGTTGGGTGTGGCGTTTTTCTAACATCCACGAGGGGGCGGGCAAAGAGGATTTCGGTAACGTCTTGCATTCTCCCTGCCGGATCCTTAGGAATCGGGGTTTCCCCCGATTGACAAGAGCCCTTTCCTGCCTAGCGTTCTTCGCCTGTAACAATGCATAAGCAATCATCGGATGCCCGGTTTGTCTCTCACGCCCCGGGACACTGGCCGGATGTCACCCCGGCGCAATGGAACGACTGGAAATGGCAACTCAAGAACCGGGTGACGTCTCTCTCCCGGCTGGAGGAGCTGATCGCGGTGACGCCGGAAGAGCGCGCGGGTGCGTTGCTGGCGGGAAGCAAACTTTCCCTCGCCATCACGCCGCATTTTTTCAATCTGATCGAACCGAACAATCCCGACTGCCCCATCCGCCGGCAAGTGGTTCCGCGCATGGAAGAGGGCTACACCGCGCCGTGGGAAATGGCCGATCCCTGCGGGGAGGACAGCCACATGCCCGTGCCGGGGTTGGTGCACCGGTATCCGGATCGCGTGCTGTTTCTGGTGACGGACCGCTGCGCGTCCTACTGCCGCTATTGTACCCGGAGCCGGGTGGTGAGCGGGGCGGGCGAGCAGGAGCTGCACACGAATTTCGAGGAGGCCTTTGCCTATCTGGAAAAACACACAGAAGTGCGCGATGTGCTCTTTTCCGGCGGCGATGCGCTGCTCTTCACGGATGCCAAGCTGGAGTTCCTTCTCCAGCGCGTGCGGGCCATTCCCCATATTGAATTTGTGCGCATCGGCACGCGGGTGCCGATTTTTCTCCCGCAGCGCATCACACCGGAGTTCTGCCGCATGCTGCAGAAGTATCAGACCTGGATGAGCGTGCATGTGAACCATCCGCGGGAATTGACGGTGGAGGTGCGGGACGCACTCGGACGCCTGGCCGATCATGGGGTGCCGCTGGGCAACCAGAGCGTTTTGCTGGCCGGGGTGAATGACGACGTGGAGACCATGCGCGAACTGGTGCACAAGCTCCTGCTCTGCCGGGTGCGGCCGTATTATTTGTATCAATGTGACCTGATCCAGGGTTCATCCCACCTGCGCGCGAGCGTGGCCAAGGGCATCGAGATCATTGAGGGCTTGCGCGGACACACAACCGGCTATGCCATTCCGCAATACGTGATCGATGCGCCCGGCGGCGGCGGCAAGGTGCCGGTCAATCCCGGCTATGTGCTCTATCACGACCAGGAAAAAGTCGTGGTGCGCAATTACGAAGGGAAGATTTTCGAGTATCCCGAACCCGCCGTGCCGGTGAAGAATCACCACGCGACCGAGATGTGTCCGGGGTAAAAAAGGACGGAGCCTTGGGGACAACGCTCCCTACCGGAGCGAGGCGATTTCCGCCGCAGCGTCGGCGGCTTTGAAGACGGAGGTTCCGGCCACCATCACATCCGCTCCGGCCTCGCGGGAAATTCTAGCCGTGGCGGTGTTGATGCCGCCATCGACTTCGATGTGGTAGTCGAGGCCCCGTTCCTCGCGCCATTTTGCACCGAGGCGGACCTTTTCCATCGTCTCTGGCAGGAAGGCCTGTCCGCCGAAACCGGGGTTGACCGTCATGACCAGCAGGATGTCAAAAAATCCGAGGAAGGGTTCGATGCGGGCGATCTCTGTGGGCGGGCTGATGGCCAGCCCGGCCTTGCAACCGGCGGCGCGGATGCGGGTGAGGGTGTCTTTCACATCGTGTTGCGCTTCGACATGGACGGATATCGAGCTGGCGAACGCGGTGAAGCGCGGAAAAAAATGATCAGGGCGCTCGATCATGAGATGGACGTCGATCGGGAGATCCGTATGCCGCGCGGCGGCTTCCACAAAAGCCGGGCCGAAGGAAATGTTGTCCACGAAGTGTCCGTCCATCACGTCGCAATGAATCCAGTCACCGCCGGCGGCGGTCATGCGCTCGACCTCGGCGCCGAGCCGCGAAAAATCGGAGGCGAGAACCGAGGGGGCAACGAGGGTTTTGCGTGATTCCATGATCTATGTGATAACGTGCGGCCATGGATTTCGCCAGCGATCAGTTTTTCATGGGAGAGGCCCTGCGCTTGGCCCGCAAGGCTTTTGCCGCAGAGGAAGTGCCGGTCGGGGCGGTCGTAGTCCGAGAGGGGCAAATCATCGCGCGCGCCTGGAATCAGGTGGAAACGCTCAAGGACGCCACGGCCCATGCCGAAATGCTGGCCATCACCCAGGCGGAGGCGGAGGTGGAGGACTGGCGGCTGACGGATTGCGATCTGTATGTGACCAAGGAGCCGTGTCCGATGTGTGCGGGGGCCATTGTGCATGCGCGCCTGCGGCGGGTCATTTTCGGCTGTTCCGATGCGAAAGGCGGGGCGGCCGGAGGATTGCTCAACTTGCTGCAAATGCCCCAGCTCAATCACCACTGCGAAATCACCAGCGGAGTCCGGTCGGATGAGGCCGTGGCTTTGTTGCGGGAGTTTTTTCTGGCGCGGAGAAAGTAGCGTCGGCCGCCGTTCAGACAGAATGATCAGGGAAATGGCCGCAAAAGAACCCAAAGAAAACGAAAGAGTGACGGCATTCCTTTTTTGAGTTCTCTGCGTTCCTTTGTGGCTCAAGTTTTCGTTAAACGGCTCTATTCTTCGCTCAAGGCCACAATCTGGTGGCAGGCGAATTCGTCCACGGTGAACTCCACTGTGCCATCCGCCTGTTGAAACGGAACATCCGTTCCCGCCGGCTCGAGTGTCACCCGCTTCACCTTCCGCGGATGCCGGAGCGTGATGCGGGTATCACGCAGAGGCAGTAGTTCCTCAATAACTTCAAGGTTGAGCCCGGAGGCGGATACCGTCCCGCCGGAAAGATTCATGCTGCCGCCGCGGCTGATTGTGTTGGCATAAAGCAGATGCAGCACACTGCGGCCGGCGGCTTCCTGTCGGTTGAGCGCGACCCGAGCGGTCGAGGGCAGGTTGGTTTGCAGGGTGGCATCGGGACCGAGGATCGAAGAGATCACGCGGGCCACATACTCCCGATAGACCACGGCTCCATAGGTGCGGTAGAGCGAGAAAACCGGATGCGCCAGATAGGTCACATTGCCCTGGCGGACTCCACAGGCAAACCCGGAGGGTTCCTCGCGGAAGGGCGTATGTTGATGACTGCAGAAATGACGGAAGGTGCGGTTGAAATACGGATCGTAAACGTCTCCGAGTGATTCGCCCGAGGTGACCCGGATCCGCTGGGACTTCAAATACATGACCACCGGAGTGGAAACAAAATCCGCGCGCAAGGCCGGTGCCGGCAAAATGAAATCCGGCGAGAATTCACTCGGGCCCTCGTAGTCCGCTCCGAGATCAAAGGCAAATCCGGCGCGGTCTTTCCACAGCCCGCTTTCGCCGGTCAGCAGCAATCGGCCTCCCTGATCGAGATACGCGTCGAGTAGGGATTTGAGGGATTCGTCCACCCGGATGTCGTCCGGCAGGATCAGCAGCTTGAACCGGCTGAAGTCCATCGTCCGGTCCACCAGCTCGAAAAGAAAGTGCCCTTCGAGGAGGACACGCGAAACGCCTTCATCGGCCGCGCTCTGACGGTGGGAATGATTTTCCGCCTCGCTGGAAAGAACGCCGATATCGGAAACGGGCCGGGCGTCCAGGCACCAGGGTTCCTTGGCCTCCACTTCGCGATAGGCCGCCCCAATGGTGCGGTACGTCGTGGCGTCAAGGTCTCCGGCGGGATGGAGTTGATCGCCGATGCTGCACTTGGCATTGAAGGCCAGCATCGCGGCGCATTCGTAACGCAGGGCGTTGGGATGTTTCTGTCCGCCAAATTCGCCCCAGGTGGTGTGGAATTTTCCGGTCATGCCGAGAAAATCAAGGCCGAGATTGACCGCATACTTCGCCGACATGGGGAAGTGGTCGTAGCCCCAGCCGCCGGTCGGAAGAGATTCGAGTTCGAGATGGCTGAAAAATTGCAAAACATCACGATCCCCACGGCGGATGTGCCCGGCGTTGTGAAAAACCGGCATGTCCGGGTCGAGGATCTTGGCCGCCTGAGTGGTCCGTTCGTAGTAGCGCAGCAAAGCGGTTTGGGCCGCCTTCTCGCGGTCTTCCAGCTTTTCGGCATCGAGGCCTGCGGCGGCCAGGTGGGCCAGCCGCCATTTGGAAGCGCCGGGATTCTGGGAAATGATATCGAGAAAAATCCCGTCGCAATCCGGAAACAAGCGCACCGTTTCCTCGATCTGGGCGCAGAGAAAATCAAGATAAGGACTGAGAAAATCCATCATGAAAAATCCCGGCTTGAGCGGTGAAGTGACCCATCCGCTGAAGGCGCCCTCGGCGTTGATCTCGCGCCAGTCCGGGTGTTCCTCTCCCGCCACGTTGTCCACCCCGGCGGAGAGGTAAATGGGAGCGGCCACGCCGATCTCCTTGCAGGCATCATATTGGGCGCGCAGCAGGTC
>JBMOHI010000152.1:0-5503 GCA_049317925.1 Terrimicrobiaceae bacterium | reverse complement strand
GGACAATCTCCGCCGCTGGTCAGGACCCCGATGCGTGTTTTGGCCATGCTTTAAAGCGTCTTGCCGGACTTGACCTTGCGTCCGCCGGCCGCCCATTTGTCGTAAAGCCCCCAGCCCTGACGGATGAGCGCGGAGCCCTCGGCAAAGCGATCGCGCGAGCCCAGCAGGACCACGATGACACGGCGCGGAGTCACGTAAACCGTTTCGCCCTGACGCTGCACCTCGGGCTTGATTTCGGAAGACAGAATCAGGCAGTCCCCGGCGCGGGAAGTGCGTCCGGTTTTCACGCCGTCGATGCCTTCCTGATCGAGCAATTCGTTGGTGTTGCGCAGTTCAACCGGCGTATCGACCCCGGCCCGGAAAACGTGGACGACGCGGCTTTTCTGCGAAACGTAGTAGGGAAAATCCGCTTCGCTGTAGGCATAGCGGGTGAGGCGCGCCAGGTCGGATGCGGTCGAGTAGGGCAGGGCGCCCTCGGGATTGCTGTCCAGTCCCGAGGGATTCAGAAACAGGGTGCGTTTCATGCCGAGGGTGCGGGCCAGGGCATTCATGTGCGAGACGAAGTTATTGATCGAATCAAGTCCCTGGCTGTTGGGCAGACGCGAGCCGACGTGTTGGGCCAGGGCGGTGGCAGCCACGTTGTCCGAGGCCATGAGCGCGCAGTAAAGCAGGTCGCGCAGACTGACGGAATCACCCTCCAGCAGACCGACGGGGTTGGTTCCGCCCGCGCGCAAGGCCTGGGCGGTGACGGTGACCATCTGGCCGAGATCGGCCTTGTTCAACTGCGCCCAATCGAGCACGACCGTGGCCGTGGCCACCTTGGTCAGACTGGCCACCTGGAGTTTCTCGTCCCGGGCATTCGAGGAGAGAATGAACCCGGTTTGGTTGTCCACCACGATATAGCTTTGCGCGGCCGGACCGGTCACGGCCGAGGCCACGAGGAAACCAGCAACTTGCCACCATCGGGTTTTCATAAAGGAATTCACGGCGGCAGAGTAACGATGAGCGGAAGGAGTTCAATGCCGATTTCGGAAGCCCCGGTTTTTGGCGCTCCGATGACGATCGGCGGTGCGCCTAGCGTTGAAACCAGGAAACCCCCGTCTCAGCCGCCGCGGCGGAAAGTGCGTTGGGATCGTTGACGAGTTGCTGCCGCGGCACGAACTGGACATGTCCGTCGCAGAAGAGCACATGGGCCTCCGCCTTCGGGCTGGTCGGTTTGGCCCCGTCGTGCCGGAAAACCACATCCTCCGGCCCGATGCCCGGCGTGTAACCCGCGACCTCGGTCATGAACACGACATTGGCGGGATAGTTGATCTCGTAGATCCGGAAGCTGCGCGTTCCCTCGACCGGCTGGAGATACTTGTTCATCCCGTAGTTAAAAAAGAAAACCTCCGGGTCCCACACCTTCACCGGTTTGGTAGCGGGATCGATCCAGAGCGAGGGCACGCCCGGCCGGGGACGCTGGCCGGCCGGCAGTTCGGCCAGCGGGGTTTGCGAGATGTAGGGCGGCAAGGCATTGAACCAGGCCTTCTTCTGCGCGCTGGTGACGGGGTCCCTGCCCACTTCGGGAAGCTGGTTTTCGTTATCAATGAGATAGAGGTTCAGGGCGATGCCCCACTGTTGGAGATTGTGCGAACTGGCGACGCGCCGGGCCTCAGCCTGCTGATTTAGAAAAATCGTCGCCAGGACGGCCCCCAGCACCGCGACGATGGCCAGCGCGATGAGGATCTCGCGCAAAGTGATTCTCCGCTCGGTGGGCGCTTGATAGAGGCTCATCAGGCGTCGATCCTCACGGCTGGAATTTTCCGCTCCAGGACCAACCGGTGGACGAGTCCGCGCCGCCCGCCGCGTCGGGATGGGCCTTCAAATACTCCACAAAGAAATCAAATTCGGACTTTTGCGCCGTGGGCCGGATCGCGTCCGGCGGGATGCCCAGCTTCGTGGCAATGAGGCGGCCGAAAAACTCCGAGGTCGTGACGGTGAGGGTTTCCGCGTCGGGGCCATCTTTGCGCAGCACGGCCAGATTCAGATCCCGGCTGACCTTCGCGATCTGCTCCGCCGTGAGGTTGAGCTGCACGACCGGTGTGGTCCAGGGCAGACTGTTGAATACCTGGCTGGAACGGAGTTCGCCGGCCAGCCAGCTCGTCCGGACGGATTGCAAGGAATACAGCACGGCCTGAGTGCCCGGCTCGCCGGCCAGCGCCGTCATGTAGATTTTCAAAATGGCCTCGGGTGGAACGGATGCCGGCAACTCCGCCAGCTTGGTGTCCGCTTGCGAGATCGGCGCCGCGTAACGGGCGATGGCCTCCACCACCGCGGCATCGGCAGGAGCGGCGTTGGCCGTCATGGGAATGAGCTGATGCTTGAGCACCTTCCACGCTTTGCCGTCGCGTTTGAGATCGAGGCGCGCCAGGGCGAAACCGCCGTTGTTGCGCAGGATGTTCAGCGAAACCGGCGGCTGCCAGTCGTAGAATCCACTGGCCGTCCAAACGTCCTTCTCTTTCCCGCCGTAGATGCGATGGGCCAGGATGGCATTGACGCCGAGGCCGCGGAGTTGTTGCAGGAAGGCCTCCGGCGGCTCCTTGGGCGATTCGAATTTCATCCAGCTGAGCAACGTCAGCCCCTCACCCGCCTGCTGACCGAGCCCCGCCAGCACCTTGGCGTAGTCGCGCACCGGCGTGACATCCGTCGCGGTGGTGCCGAACCAGGCGGGAAAGCGGTCGGGAAACGTGCTGCTGCTCGTGTCGCCGTAAAAATTTGCCAGGAGGAAAACGGGCATGTCGCCGGCCTGGAGTTTTGCTCCGGAAACAGTGCCCTCCGTGGCCGGTTTTCCCGCGGCATCCTGAAAAGGATTGAGCACCTTGGCCTTCAATTTGGCCAGCGTCGGAGGCTGAACCGCGTAGTCGAGATTGCTGAGCAGCAGCGCGTCGTAGCCTGCATCGTTGAAAAATGTCACCATGTTTTCTGAACCGGTGACATGCGAGGCGAAGGACCCCGTCAGGCTGTCCCCCAAGTCAATGAGCAACACCTTGGCGCCGGTTCGGGCCGCTTCCTCGCGGACCTTGCGGACATAACCGGCCAGATACTGGTAGTGCTGCAACGCCGCGATCGACTGTAGCGATAGCGGGTAAACGTTTCCGCGGATGCGGCCGCTGTGAAGAATGACGACGTCGGGAGCGTCAGTCTTTTGGCGGGAACATCCGGCGAAGAGGACCGCTGCCAGGACCGCCCAGAGCGGTATGCCGGCGAAGAAGCCCCGCAGTGAGGCACGAAACACCAAGAATCTCACCCGCCCATCGTTCGCCATCTGCAACCTATGCGGCGAACCTGTCATTGTGACAAGTCCGTAACACAGAAGCCACCGCCAGACCGCCCCGGCGGCAGGATTTTTTGATCGAAAATCCAACCGGGAAAATCCATAATGGCAGCCATGCCGATCTACGAGTTCTACTCCCCGGACACGCACCGGATCTACAGCTTCTTTGCCCGCAGTCTTTCCCAAGGCCGCAAGAAGCCGCGGTGTCCGGATGATCCCAAGGCACGAATGGAGCGCCTGGTTTCCCGATTTGCGGTGACAGGCCGGGCGAAGGAGAAGGCCGACACGCCCGGAGAAATGGACGCCCCGGACCCCCGCATGGAACGGGTGATGGCGGAAATGGAACGCGAAATCTCATCCCTGAGCGACGACAACCCCGACCCGCGCCAACTCGGGCGGTTGATGCGCAAGATGACAGAGGCGACGGGTCAGAAAATGCCGGAGCCGATGGAACAGATGATCGCGAGGCTGGAGAAAGGCGAAGACCCGGAGAAGCTAGAGGCCGAGTTCGGCGACACGCTGGAGAATATGGAAGGGGTTTTTGCGGAGGGCGCGGAAGAGGGCGGCAAGGCGGGGATTCTGCGTTTCCCGCGCAAGGCACCGCACCGCGATCCCCGCCTGTACGAGATGAGTGACTACCTGTGAGACGGATTGCTTTGAGCGAGTGGGCCTGCTAAAACGGGCGTGTATGAAAAAACTCCTCCTCTCCTCCCTGACCGTTTTTCTGCTGACCTGCGCCGGAGCCCTGGCCCAGAGCACGACGGAAAAAGTTGAAACCAAAACCGAAGAAGCGGTCGCCGCCACAGAAAGCACCGTCAAAAAGGCGGCCAAGAAGACCGGAGCGGCCGTCGAGAACGCGGCCGAGAAGACCGGAACCGCAGTGAAGAAAACCGCCGATGCCACCGCCACCGGCGCCAAAAAAGCGGCCAAGACGACCGCGGATGCGGCCAAAAAAGCCGCGACAGCGACGGGCAAGGCCGCGAAGAAAGTGGCGACCGATGTGACCAACTCCGAGATCTACAAAAAGGTCGAGACCGAACTGGGCAAGCCGTTCACTCCGGAACAACAGCAGAAATACGCCGAGGCGTGGAAAGCAGCTCAGGCCAAGGCCCGCGCGGCGGAAAAGGAATTCAGCGAGAAGGTTTCCGAGATCACCGGAATCGGCAAAAAGAAGACCACGACAATCGTCAAGGAGAACGGTCTGTAAGGCCGGCCAGCCGCCTGGCCGCGGCGAGCGTGTCGATATCCTGCACGGTTTTGTCCGGACGCAGGCCTTTGATGCGCGGAAACCGCAGGGCGAGCCCGCTGGAGTGACGTTCGCTGGGCTGGATGGCGTCGAAGGCGACTTCGATGATGACGCAAGGTTCGACGTTAATGCGGGTGCCTTTGCGGGAAGTTGCCAAGGCGAGAAATTCCGGGGTCAGTTGTGCGATCTCGGCATCGGTGAGTCCGGAGTAGGCCTTGCCGATGGGCAAAAGCGCGCCGCTGACGTCATCGCGCACGGCGAAGGTGTAATCACTGAGAACCTTGCTGCGGCGTCCGTGTCCGTATTCCACCGCGACCACGGCGACATCAAGGGTGGCGAAGTCTTTCTTGAATTTCACCCACGCCAATCCGCGTCGGCCCGGCGTGTAGATACTGGCGGGATCCTTGGCCATGAGTCCCTCGTTGCCATTGGCGCGGGCCGCTTTGAAGGTGGCATCAATTTCGTCCGCATTCGCGGCCGTGGAGACCTCCACCACGCGCAGGGGAGCGGGCAGCGCGAGGGATTCCAGGCGGGCGCGGCGCACTGACAACGGAAGTTTCAGGAGCGATTCGCCGTGCAGACGCAGGAGATCGAAGACCACACAGGCGACCGGAATTTCCCCGCCCAGAAAGAGGTCCGGGTCGCGGCGGCCGAGGCGTTTTTGCAGATCGAAAAAACTCAAGGCCCGCCCGTTTTCCCAGGCCAGAATCTCGCCGTCAAAAACCGCGTCCTCACCGAACCGGAGCGCGGCGGTGGCGATTTCGGGAAAGGTGGCCGTGATGAGCTTCAAGTCGCGGGAAAAGATTTCGGCCCGGCCTGCGCCGCAATGGATTTGGGCACGAATGCCATCCAGTTTGTCTTCCAGCCAGACCGAGCCGGTATGTCCGAGTCGTGACCAGATGGACTCCGCATCAGGTTCCGGTCCGGCCAGCATGCATTTC
>JBMOHI010000151.1:0-5522 GCA_049317925.1 Terrimicrobiaceae bacterium | reverse complement strand
TGGGCTTTCCACCGGCGAAGGAGCCGAAGAACCGGACGAACTGGTTGAAGCAGCCTCTTGTTGGCTGGTGCGGATTGGACCGGAAGCGGGCAGCGCGACATCAGCAGCCCTCACCGGGGAGGCCGGCAGGGTCGGAGTTCGGGCATCGGTCAAACCGCCGCGCGTCTCGCGATCGGAGGCGAGCCAGAAAATCGCAGCGGCCTGCACAGCGAGGAGTCCAGCGAGGAAGACAAGGAGATGTTTGACATTCATTAATCGATGTTCAGTTTGTTACTCAGGCTACAAAAAACCAGTGCGGGAGTGGAACCCGCACTGGTTGTTGATTGGCGTTGGTTAGCTTTGGAGAGGACCGCAGCGGTCATCCAAGCTGCGCTTTGTAATTACGGGAGGTATTGTCCTTGGACAATCGGACCACCGTCAGTCGTTCGCTGAACGTTGACGTCCTTGAGAAGAACAGGAGAGTCAAAATTCAGCAGTTGCTGCCCGATAGCCTCAAGAGTCTCCAACTGAATCGCACCGATGTCATCGCGATAGGGCAGGCGTAGGTAACCCCAGAGATCATAGGTTCCATTAGCAAGCGTCGGGGTGGCGGATCCAACGTTGGTTGGGGTGTTTGGCACTCCACCGACATTGCCATAAGTTCCCAGCGTCCCCAACGAGAAGCCGTTCCAAGTGACTTCCTTCGCACCGCCCTTGATGGCGGAATCAGCATCGGAATCGCCGAGAACAGTAATATAGATGTCGCCAGAGTTTCCCCCTGGAAGATTCAAGGTGGAAGTCAACGCGGTGAGTAGAGGGCCAAAGGTGGGGTATCCACCATTGCCAAGCCCGAAGCTCACGCCCAAGATCCGGGTGTCAGGCGAAAGCGTGGAGGCGGGCCAGAGAGCATGACTCGAAACAGTGCCGCCTTCAATGATCGAGCGGGCAGAGGCCAGCGAACCGCCGCCGCCGGTGATGGTCACTGTAGGAGTCGAATTATATCCGCTACCAGGGCTCGTCACGTTGATGGCAGTAATCTTACCGTTCGCGACGGTAGCCGTTGCCGCAGCCCCGGAGCCGCCTCCGCCTGTGAAGCCGATTGTGGGAGCCGAAGTGTATCCGACGCCCCCCGCGACAACGGTGACACCGACCACAGGCTTATTGGTGGTGTTCGTGGTGGTCGCTTGCCAAGTCTGGATCGGGGTAGTCGACCCCACTCCATTGCCGGCAGCCCAAAGGGTGCGAATACCAGAATCAATTCCCCGGCTCAGCGGATAGACTTTCTTTGCGAAGTCTGCATTGTTTCCGGTGATCTGCGAAAGCCGGAGTTCACCGTCAAGGTAGAGCTGCTGGGCGAGTTGCGGCGTAAGGTTCAAACCGGTCGGAGCGCCCTTGCTGGCGACCAATCTTAAGGGAAGAATCCCGTAGATGGCGTCGTTCAGGCTCGCGTACGTTGTGTTTCCATTCTCCGGGAAGGAGACATTGTTCACACCAATCCAGGGAGTCGAATCCTGGAATTCATTGCTGATATGAAAATCAGGAACGTGGCTATCAACTGGGGTGAAGGTGGTGTTGGTCAACACATCCGTCTGGTTCGCTCCGGAACCGGAGAAGGTGGAGGACAAGAAGCGAACAGGTTGGCTAGCCGAGTTGGTCTTCCAGCCGCCAGCCGATCCGTTGTAGGTCAGCTTAATCGTAACCGGGTTGCCGGCGATGGTTCCGCTGGTCCATAGCACGACATTGGCCGTGATGAGGGCGGAGCCATTGTAGGCTCTCTGCACACCGGCTTGGCCCGCAAAGAGGTTTTCAATGGCGGTGGTAAGTTCCGTGCGGAGAGCCGGAGCCCCCGCGATGTAGACTGTCGTCTGAGCGTGAAGCGAACCGGCCAGACCGAGGGCGATCGTGGCGGCCGCTAAGAATTTAAAGGTTTTCATAGGATAATTGATTAGTATGAGAGTTTTTATTTTTTGTTAAGATGTTCACTATTGATTTAACTGGCCAAGGTGACTGAGCGATTCCGACGCCGGAAGGCCATCAGAGCCGTTCCGCCAATGGCCAGAAGAGCAAAGGTTGAAGGTTCAGGAACGGGAGTGAAGGTGAGCGCTCCGTCGGTGCCGAGGGTGAAGTTTCCCAAGTAGGTGTTGGACGTCACGAGAGTTGAACCGGCATTGGGGGCCAGGTACAAATCCAGAACCGAGTCAGTCGGGCCTGAAAACGCGCCGGAAAGAGCCTGTTCAGCCCGCCGAGTGTTTCCCAGTCCGAAACTGGCTCCGCTTGCCGCACGGGTGTCCCAGTTATCCGAGCCGGAAGCGGCTCCAATGTATGCCACCGTACTATTTGCAGTACTGTTTCGGCCAGCGTAACCGGTCACCGGACCAGTGGCGAAGGCGTTGAAGTTTCCGGAAAAGGTGTTGTGCACAATCGAGCCCAAGGTAGCAGATTGTGTAGCCGGATTCGTACGGGGCTTTGTGATATACACCGACCTGGTCGTGAGACCTGGTGTTGGTGAGACGCCATTGTTGTTGGTAAAGCCAACAACCGCCCAGCGGACACCAGTTCCATCACCGGGATTGTCCGCCCAGTTGGACCCGAACGTCGCGGTCAAATCAGCACTCAAGTCGAAGACGGGGTCTCCTGCGTTGGGTCCTGAGTCCACCACGCCGAACTGAATGTCGAAAGGCACCGTAGCCGTCCCACCCAAAGCAGAGGTGAAGAACTGCGACGCCTGTCCGATGTTCACGGCAAGGGTGTTGGCTGATCCGGTTTTGCGGAATCCGATAAACAGATCCCCCGGGCTATAGGTGGTTAAGGCTGCCTGCGTCGGAGCGAGGGCGAGGAAACCCCCTGCGAGACCTAGCGCAAGGGCCGTGAATCGTTTTTTGATTTTCATTAATGTTTTAGAATTTTGTCCGGCTTCTGCGACACGAGTCCTCAAGGCTTAGACGAGTTTTGTTTGTTTTTAATAGCGACCCTTTAAGTCGTGATTAATTTGTTAGGGGAGAATCCGTGATTGGTCAATAGAAAATTCGAAAAGTTTTTCAAGGAGAGGTCCAGGGCTGAGAATACCTGGCGGGACGATTGAGGGATTGACGGATTTCATGTCCGCAAAAGAAGGCAAAGAGCGCAGGAGAAGGATTGGATTCGCGTGATGGAGAGAAGTGCTTCGTCATCTCTCATTTTGAGAATGGGCACTGACGAAGCAGTGCCCTCCATTGGGGAATGAACGTGATTCACCAGCGCGACCAATCCCACTTACTCTTCTTCGCCGCCACCGTAGCCAAGTACGTCCACTGTGATCAACGAGGCCTTCTCTTCATCCGGCTCCGGAGGCGGGGGCTGGTTAGCCATTGCGGTGGCGGCGGTGGTGGCCGCACCGGAGGTGTTGGAAGCGGCGGTCAGACCCGCGATGTTGGGTGCGGCCACCACAGGCGCGACCGGGATACCGGTGCTGCGGCCGCCGACTGAAATGTTGTCGGCATTGAGCACTTGCACCGCGGCGATGTTGAGGTCGCCGGTGGCACGGATGCCGGCGTCTCCGGCATCCACCGTGCCGACTGGGGCGATAAGGTCCACATTGCCCGGCGGAACTCCGCCCACCGTGGCCAGGACGCCGATACCGCCGCCCGTGGCCAGACCAGCCAGATCGACCTTGAGCTCGGCGCTCTGGGCGTCGATAAGCACCCGGGTGGGCGGAGCGGATTGCACGGTCTTGGAAGACGATCCGGCGGCGATATCGCCGGTGGAGGACCAGATGATCTGGTTGCCACCACGGAGGGTGAAGATGCGTGAAATGCCAATGTCCACGCTATCGCGGGTGAAGATTGAAATGTTACCACCCGCCTCGGTAATGATGCCGGGAGGAGCCAGAGTGGGGCCGATCGAGCTTGTCGTGAGGGTGAGTCCGCCACCCGGCGCAAGCAGGCTGATATTGCCGCCGCTGCGAGTGCGGATATCACGCGAGCGGGTGGTGATCTCGCCCTCGGCCGCCAGACTGCCGAAGAGGGCGTCAATGGCGGCAAATCCAGTGGCGTAGCTGCCGAAGCTAGGGCTGCCCGCCAGAGTGCTATTGCGTCCGGCATCGCGCAGGGCGAGGTAGAAAACTTCGAGGGCCACCCGGGCCTGCAATTCGGGATCGAGGGCCTCGAAGCCACTCAGATCGAGGCCCAGTGGGAGCCCGGGGATGGAGGCGGCGACCTCGGTGAGATAACGCGCCCCATCCGGACCGGCCACAACCTGGCTGATGAGAGTCGGGAAATCTAGCGAACTGGCCGAAAGCGCCGCGGCGGGTCCGATGCCGGCGGCGGCAATGATGCTGGCCCCGGCGAAAGGCAGATTCGGATTGCGGGCGTTGCCGATGCTGGTAAGGCCGACTCCGGTTCCATCGTCGTTGTTCAACCCCACCCCAAGATCGAGGTTGCGGCCGGCCAGCACAGCCAGGGCTCCGGGACCACTGATTTGCAGGTCGCCTGCCAGAGGCGTCTGGCCGGTGTTGAGCACATTGCCCGCGCTTTGGGCGGAGACGCGGAGCAGGGAGTTTGCGTTGTAGGCGATGATGTTCCGACCCGATGAGACCATGCTCAAATCGGAGTCCTTGGTGTTTTGGATATAGAAGGCAATGTCGCTAATGTCTCCGGCCGCGACCACCTTGGCCGCTTTGGCCGAGAAAAGAGTCAACCCCGAAAGATTCCCACCGAGCGCATAGAGACGGATCGGCTCCGGATCGGCGGCGTGGAGGAGACTCGTCCCATGGAGGGCCTGTTGAGTCTGAATGACGGCCTGATCGCCCTCACTAGAGCCAGACTCCAAGAAAAGATTACTAAATGGCAAAAAGAAGGTGAGACTCGTGCGGCTCGCATTGCTCTGCACAGTGCCGGCCACCGTCTGATAGCCAAACGGATTGTTGAGACCGGGAATTCGCCCCGGGCTGGCATCGGAGAGGTTGACCGTGGCAGAAGACCATGTGGTGAGAGGGAGGTTCGCGGTGCTGGCGTTCTGCAAAATTCCGGTGGGCTGGAGCCCGTTAAGTGCCCCGGCGCTGGCTAGTTCAATCGTTCCGAGCGCGGCGGGTGACAGGTTAAAGCGTCCCACTAAGTTAATGTCTCCTCCAAAAGAAGTGGCTTTGAAGGTCGAGGGAAGCACGGTGAAACTGGTATCGAACGGGGCGAGAGAAGTTTCCACCAGACGAAGCCATGGTTGCAGCAGGGAAACAGAACGGGGGTTGGTGCTCAGCAGGTGCACGGCTTGCATCCAGTTCCGAAGAATAGGCGCTTGCCCAGCCAAGCCGGTCGTCGTCGAATTCTGCCGCAAGGTCACATTGCCGCCGAGGGAAGTGACGTTGACTTCGCTATCGGGAGCATAGGTTGAAAAATAGCTCTTACGCCAAAATGAATTGTTGAGCCCACCCGGCAAGAGGAAGGGATTAACAGTTGGTCCAAGGAGGAGGTCGCCGGCGGCACTAACATCGAAGCCGCCTTTGCCCAGGAACAAAGTGGTGGGAAGCCACTGAGCCGAGGACGCATTGTAATCCGCCGGACTGTTCAAAG
>JBMOHI010000150.1:0-5525 GCA_049317925.1 Terrimicrobiaceae bacterium | reverse complement strand
AGGGGGGACTGGATCTCCACCGGTTCATCAAGGATGTCGAAGACCCGCCGCGCCCCGCGCAGGCTCTGGTGCATGCTGTTGGCGATATTGGCAATGTTGGAAATCTGTCCGGCCAGTTGCTGCAAAATGGCGGCGAAAACGACCAGTCCCGTGCCGATGGGGATCTCGCCCCGGGCCGCGAGATAGCCACCGTAGCCGAGCAGAACGAACAGCGTGGCCTGACTGAGAAATCCCACCGTCGGATGGTAGCTGGCCAGCCGCAGAAAGATCCCATGCTGCTGATCGCGCACGATGTCGTTGGCTTGTTGGAAGCGCCGGATTTCGCCCGCCTCGCAGCCATAGGTCTTGATCACCGGCATCCCGCGGATGCTCTCCACCAGCCTCTGCACGAGCTGATCCATCAGTTCGCGACTGCGCCGGTAAGCGGGATGTACGGCGCGGGCGAAGGCGGACGAACACAGCCAGATCAGCGGCGTGACCGAAAGGCAGGCCACAGTGAGCCGGACATTTACACTGAGCATAAAGCCCACGTAAGCCGCGAACGAAACCGCCAGGATGATCGTTTGCATGAGCACCTGATCGACGAACATCCGCACGGACTGCACGTCGCCGGTCACGCGGTTGATGATCGAACTGCTGGCGTTGGCATCAAAAAACCGGAAACTCAGCCGCTGCAGTTTGTCGTAAACCCGCGGCCGCAGATCGACCACGATCCGACCCTGGGTCAGCATATTCAGGCTGGCCTGGGCGAGATAGGTCAGCAGCGCGCGCACCGCCGCCATGACGAAAACCCCCAAGCCGATGACGACCATGATCTTCATCGGTTTCCAATCCGCGGGCGGCGCGAGATCGAAGGGCCAGTGGGGTTGCGGCGCTCCCGGTTGGACGACGAAACGGACGTAGTCGATGCCCACTCCGGTGAGACTCAGGCCCGCCAGCACGAGGGCCAGCAGCGCGATCTGATAGATTACCACTTGGAGAAACTCGGCCCGATACGACCAGGTGAGCGCGAGCAAACGGCGGATCAACGCTCCGTCCGATGCCTCCCCGGCGGTTGAAGGGCCGGAAACGGGGGGTAGCCCCTCGGACATTCTAGACGGCAGGCGCCTCGCCGTCCGGGGCGGGCGGGGCGTCCGCCGGGGCGAGAGTCTTTTCCACAGCCTCGAGGATTTGCGCAGCCCCGATGTATTTGTAGTCGTCGAGAATGAACTTCGTGATCTTGCCCGGAGCCGCTTCGTAGGCCAGATCGGCGATGCCTTTGTTTTCCCAGCGTTTTTTGCTCACGGCCCGGACTTTATCCAGCGGGATCTTCCGTCCGTCGGGAAGGGTGATGACGTCACCGTCCAGACGGGTCGTGAGAGGAAGGGATCTGAAATAGTGGAAAAGGCAGGCCGCCGCGCCCAACCAAACGACGAAGCCGAGGATGAACTGCGTGCGGATCTGGTCGGCGTTGTAACTCGATTTCGGTTTATCCGGGGCCCATTTGCGCTCGGCCGCGGCGGCTGCCCAGGCCTTGGCCACCTCGGGCGTGTCCTTGCCGTATTGAACGACCAACTGCTCGTAAACCCCCGCTTTGATGTTGTGCTTCGGGTAGCCGATTGCTCCATCAAAGAGGAACCAGCCGCCCATCCCGAAAAGGGCCAGCGAGAGGATTTGCATCCGCTGTTTCCATTCTTTGCTGATGATGGCGATGACGGGAGAGCTCACAAGTTCCGGAGGTTAAGCGGGAGAAATGGGCGTGGCAAGCCGCAGCCTGACCGGACAGGGGAGCGCCGGATCTTCCGCGAATTCATTTCCCGGCCGAATAATCGCGCTCCGCCGGAACCTGCCAGAGTTTTCCCGAGGGCAATTCCAGGGCCGTCAGCGCGCCGCCATAGACGCACCCGGTGTCAATTCCGTAAAACCGGCCCTCCACGATATAGGGTTCGGCTTGTTTGCTACTGTAGCGTTTGTGTCCCACGACAAGCGGACGACCAAGATTTATACCATCCTTCCACGACGGATCGGGAGTGATGTCACCGGTGAGCAGGTCGGAGGGTTGTTGGTCGAGGGGTAGGGCGGGAACGAGCGCGCCGTGCACCGCGATGAGATCGTTGTTCTCAAAATACAGAGGCATGGCCGCGGCCAGGGCAAGATATCCTGCGTATTCTTCCAGCGGCATTTCGCTTTTGGTCAGTTCGCTTTCGGCCTTGAGGCGGCGGATGCCCGCGTGTCCGTCGAGATGATCGTTCTCGTGATTGCCCCGAAGGCAGAGGCAGTTGAGGGAATGAACGGTGTGGAAAACCCCGGCGGGATCCGGGCCCTTGTTTACCAGATCCCCCATCAGAATGATCTGATCGGCCCGGGCGGGAGCGATGCGGTCCAGCAGCGCATTGAACTCAAGGCTGCAGGCGTGGATGTCGCCGATGAGGATGGTTTTCATCTCTGCACGGGAGCGCGCAAACCCTCAGAATCTGCCCATAACGTTGCCCGAAACGTTCTCAAGGGGCCGATTAGAGATGCCCGGGCCGGGATGGGCAAACACTATCGAGACGTCAGATGCCGATTCGTGGATCGTGAATTTCCCCACGGAGGATTGAGGGCGCTTTGTCGGCGGGGGACGATCCGGGTGTCCTAGTCCTCATCGACCTTATTGCTCAAATTGCTTCCTGCTGTTTCAGGCAGACGAAAATCCGGTCGCCTTATTTTTCCTCCCGACTCGGCGATCCACATTCCCGCTCCCAGTGCGCCCAGCCCGAGGAGAGCGGCTACGATTGCGACGTATCTTCCAACGGAAAACCGCCAGATGCTGACACCAAGAGCAATGGAAGAAACAATGGCGCTAAGGTACATCACCTTCGACCAGGCCTCCGCCCGGTCCTCGTGGGTTTCAAGCGCTTGTTTCACATTGGGATCGAGGAAGACCCGAACCGGCCCCTCTTCGTATCGTTCATAGGCAGCCTCTCCGGTTGACATCACAAGGGGAGTTATCCAGCCGAAAATCGCGGCAAGAGTAAGTCCG
Organism: Terrimicrobiaceae bacterium; assembly: GCA_049317925.1. GTDB lineage: Bacteria > Verrucomicrobiota > Verrucomicrobiia > Chthoniobacterales > Terrimicrobiaceae > CAMASH01. The sequence goes on along the minus strand of JBMOHI010000150.1, from coordinate 2,524 downwards.
GTGATCAGGGTCACCTTGCTGCGGAGGGCTATGCCAATGATGATTGGAATCGTGGCAATTCCGCTTCCGAGGAAAGGAAGGTGATTGAGGGCAATATGGAGGTGCTCCTGAGTCATGCTTCTTCCAGTATTAGCAGTCGGCCTTCTTGTGAGTATGGGGTGTAACCCTACCGTGACGGGCTTTTGGACAGGCTGTGCCGGCGGCTTGGCGTAATTTCTTGTTTTGGCGCAAGGGTCCCGGTCCAGGACGGGACGCCCGGGAGTGCCATGGATCAGGGAGAGGTCCGGACGGACTGACCGGGATTCTGCGCGGCGGCGGCGATGTCGTATTTGCCGGGGTAGGCCGCGACGCCGACGACTTCCTTGCCGCGGTAGGCCCGGAGGATCCAGCCGAGGATACCCTGTCCGGCACCTGCCTTAAAGGTGAAATCGAGGACACCCTCGCCGGCGGGCAGTTCTTTTTTCCCGGCGCTGCCGACGCTGCGGGCGGCATTGTAGGCATCGCCGCTGCGGAGAACGAAGAGACATTCCACGGTGAGGGGTCCGGGAACGGTCTTGGAGCCGTTGACGGTGGCGCGGAGGGTGCGGGTCGGGATGCCATCGGGGTTGCCGGCACCGATGATGTTGCCGGTAATGGTGACGTTTCCCTTGGCGAATTTGTCGAAGGCAGGAGGATTGGGTTTCGGCGTGGGGGTGGGTTTCCCGGCGGGGAGGTTGGCGGCGGTGGCGAGAATCAGGAGGGCGAGGAGAGGGAGGGGTTTCATGACCATATCCAAGCTAGGAAGGTCGGGTCGGCAGGTGCAAATAGATTTGCAAATCACGATTTGCGGGCGAGAGCCTCGGCCCAGTCGCAGAGCGCGGGGAGGGGATCGGCCGAACGCATGAGATTTTGATAGTGGAGGCAGCGGGGCTTGATGGCGGGATCATCCAGGAGTTCGCGGAGGGTGCGGGCGAGGGCCGGAGTGTCGAGCCGGCCGTAGGACAGGGTTTGGCCGAGGCCGAGCCGGACGATGCGGGCGGCATTGTCGGGCTGATCGTGGGCGCGGGGAATGATGAGTTGCGGGATGCCGGCGGCGATGGCCTTGGAGGTGGTGCCGATACCGCCGTGGTGGACGGTCGCGGCGCAGCGGGGGAAGAGGTCCTCGAAGCGCACGTGGCTGATGTGGTGCGCGTCGGACGGAAGGCTCCCGTCGGGTGGTTCGAGGCTGACGAGGAGGCAACGTTGGCCGAGTTCGCGCGAGACGGCCAGGGCGCGATTTTGAAAATGGCGAATATCGAAATTCGCGGAGCCATGAGTCCAGACGAGCGGGGGCGGTCCGTCGGCGAGAAAGCGTTCGAGTTCGGGCGGGAGGGGTTGTGGTTCGGTGTGTTTGAGAGGGAAACCGAATTGACGCAGTTGCCGGGGCCAGTCGGGCTGGGGCGGGGCGAACCAGGCGGGGAAAAGGGCAGCGAGGGCTTCGCCGCCATGGATGGCCTCGTCGTAGAAGCGACGGAAGGGACGGAGTCCGAGGCTGGAGCGGAAAGCGTTCAGCGGTTTGCGGGCCAGTTGCCAGAAAAGGAGTTCCGCGCTTTTGAGGAACAGTTTTTTGAACCAGCGGGGGGAGTGATTGACCCAGGCGAGTTCGGGGAGATAGAGCGGGTTGTCGTGGACACTTTGCAGGCAGAGGGGCTGAAGGTGAAGGGTTAGGCGCGGGATATGCGCAGCCTCGGCCAGCGAAGAGGCGGCGAGGGCGAAACTGGAGGCCACGACCAGATCGATGGGCCCACCAGCCTCGGCAAAGGCCTGACGATACGCGGGCAGGGTTTCGGTCATACCCCGGATGACAAACGCGGGACCGCGCAGGCGGTGCCACATGTTTGGATCGCGGGCATAATGCAGAAAGTCCTCCTCTTCGCCCATGGGCACCCAGGTGAAGTTTCGGCGGGTGGCGTGGTGACCATAATGCGGGCTGAGCAGAAAGACGGGTTCATGCCCGCGGGCGGCCAGTCCGTCGGCCAGCCAGAAAAGAGGGTTCACGTCGCCCTCGCTGCCGAAAGGGACGAAGAGGATGCGCATTGAGGAGTTGATTGTTGATGGTTGGCGGTTGATCGAAGGGCGGAATGATTGCGTTACTTCCACTCAACCATTAAGCATCAGGCTTCAACGACTCGAAAAGAAGAATGCCCACGAATGTTCTTGGCGGAGATTTACAATGTTGCTGCACGGATCCCGTGACGGGATTTTATCGCGACGGATACTGCCGCACCGGGCCGGGTGATGTCGGTCTGCACACGGTTTGCGCTGTGATGACGGCGGAGTTTTTGCAGTTTTCCGCAGAGCGGGGAAACGACTTGAGCACGCCGCGGCCGGAATGGGATTTCCCCGGACTGCAGCCGGGGGACCGGTGGTGTCTGTGCGTGCAGCGATGGGTGGAAGCCTTCGAAGCCGGACTGGCGCCGCAGATTGTGCTGGAGGCGACGCATTCCTCCGCCATTGAGTTTGTGTCGATGGAGGACTTGCTGGAACACGCGGCGGATGTTTAGAG
>JBMOHI010000149.1:0-5562 GCA_049317925.1 Terrimicrobiaceae bacterium | reverse complement strand
ACTGAGAGCCCGCGGTTACCCGCTACGAACACAACTAGCAATCTACCAACGCCCATAGGGGCTCTGTCCTGCAATCCGCACTAGAACAGGGTTTTCCCCCATCACAAGGGAAATCGCAAAAAATCCCGGATCAGTTCCACCACGCGCGGCAGTGCGTAGATGTGAAGGAAATGTCCGGCGCCCGGGATCCGCTCGAACCGCCCCTGCGGCAACAGGGCCGCTGCCCGGCCCGGATCGAAGCGGGGCCGCTCCGCTCCCACAAACATCACTGGAGCATTCACCGCCTGCAGAATCCGGTCCGGTTCCAGATCGCCAACGTGCTCGGGTAGAAACCGCAGCACAGCCTCCGGAGCCGCGCACATGGTGCGAATGATTTCCTCGCACCTCGTGCCCTGCTCGGACGGCAGAAAAAATCCCTCCCGCAAAGCCCCGGCCAGACGGGTCCGGAAATCGGGCGTTTCCAGCCAGCCGCGAAGCACCGCCTGACCGGCCAAAGTGTGGGACGCCGCCGGCATGCTTCCATCAAGATTGATGATGGCTCCGGGCCTGATGAGCGGAGCGGCCATCAGCGACAGCACACCGCCCATGCTGTGCCCAAGGAGGACGGGGCTTTCCAAACCATGGCTCGAAACAAACTCCGCCACCGCAGCCGCATAGGCGTCAAAGCCCGGAACGAAATCCCCCAGCGGCGTTCCGCCATGTCCGGGAAGGTCGAAGCGATAAATCCGGAATTCATCGGCCAGCTCGCGGGCCAGTCCGTCAAATTGCCCTTTTTCGCATCCCCACCCGTGGACACACACCAAGGGAATTCTTCCGGTTCCGGAGACCTCTTCATCCATGACGGAGCAATCATTCCGCAGCCGGGGAAAAAATCACTCTCATTCTGGCTCATTCGTCGGCTATCCGGCCCCGTTCGTCGACTTTCGGACGCATGGGACGCGCGTCCAACGAAGTTGGAAAATGAAACCAATCCCCGGTTCCCGTCTGCTTGCCGTCACCCTTGTCTGGATTCTTCTCACGCAGGCTTCCACGCGGGCCGCAGCCACGATCCGCGTAACAAATGACTGGGGCAGCGGCTTCCAGGCCGAGGTCGAAATCACCAACGACACCGGCCGGACCCTGAGCGACTGGCGGTTGGACTTTACCATGGTGCCGCAGATTTCCAGCATCTGGAACGGGGCGGTCGCAGTCCGCAGCAGCACGAAATACACCATCCAGGGTGCCGCTTGGAACAAGACGCTCGCGGTCGGGGCGAAGACCACCTTCGGTTTTGTCGCAAGCCCGGGAAACTTCAAAACCCTCCCGAAAGATTTCGTCCTGCGCGACGCGTCCGGTCCGGCTCCCACGCCGGCTCCGACCGCCACTCCCCGGCCATCCGCCAGCCCCACACCTTCCGCCACTCCCACCCCGGTCCCTTCCGCCACCCCGTCACCGACTCCCGTTGCCGCGGTTCCGGGCAAACCCACGCTCGCGATTTTGAGAAACTGGGGACCCGAGGGCGGCTATGTCCTCGAATGGAACAAGTGGAGCGGCCCCGATGGCACCTCGTGGAGGATCTTGGAAGACGGGGTGGAAATTCATCGCGCCGCCGCCACTCCCGGCAGCGACGGACGCCAGACAGGCCGACACCTCGTCACCAATCGCGACTTTGGCGTTTTCAGTTATCGCGTCGGTCTGAGCAATGCGGCGGGCGAGACCTTCAGCGAGGTTCAAACCTTTGCCTCCGGCGGTGCCAGCGGCTTGAAGATCGCCACGCTGGATCAAGCCTCGCAGGCGCGTCAGGTCACGATTGAACAAAACAAAGACACCGATCTCGAGGTGTCCAGGCCCGGCGGCACCGGCGCGCTAAGCCTCACCCTCGCGACCAACAACCCGACCGTTTTCAGCTTCAGCGACCAGGGCGGCGGGAAGATCCGCCTGCGTGGTCTGAAAGCCGGACGGGCCTCGCTCAAGATCGAGGACAAGACCAGCGGCGAGGTGCGATTTCTCGGCGTGCGGGTGAAGAACGCCAATGGCTCCCTGCCCGGACTGCCCGACTACGTTCCGCTTGGGTCCGTGAGCGAGGATACCCCGGCCGACCTTGCGTTCTGGCGCGCATTCTCCTCCGACGCCAAAAACCGCCGGATGGACGCCCGCTACATTTATATCAACGGCGGACCCAAAAACCAGGGCGTGGGCTGGCGCACGTGGACGGACAAGGATGGTTTCCGCGTCACCTCATTCGTCCGGGAAAGCCTGAAGCTCGGAATGATTCCGTTCCTCGTATTTTACAACATTCCCGACGGCGGGGAGAGCTACACCACCGATGTCGAACATATGCAGAACGCCGGATACATGCAGGGATACTTTACCGACCTGAAGTTCGCCCTTGATCTCGCCCGCGCCGAAGCGGGAGACGAGATGATCGGCATCGTGCTGGAACCCGATTTCCTCGGCTATCTGGCGCAAAACCGGCAGGACCCCGTCACGCTGTCCGCCCGGACCAGCGCGGTTTACGATTCCGGAGTGCTCGACCGCACGAAGGATCCGGTTTTTCCCGATACCGTCCGCGGCCTGGTCGAAGCCATTAACTACACCATAAACAAATACCTCCCGAATGCGTATTTCGGCTGGCAGTTCAACCTCTGGGCCTCCCCGGCCGGAGGCTGGACCACGCCAATCGGCGTCAAGGGCCTACTGCGCATCACTGACGAACGCGGCGTTACTCAAGGCCGCGCGGACATCCAGAAGGAGGCCGCCGCTATCACCGACTACTACGTGAAAGCGGGAGTGCTGACTCACGGTGCCGATTTCGTTTCGGTGGACAAATACGGCCTCGACGCCGGCTACGAAGGCAAATCCGCCAACCCAGAAACCTCCACGTGGTTCTGGAATGCGATCCACTGGACGAACTATCTGGAATTCTGCCGCGCCATGAAAACCGGCACCGGCCTGCCCGTCGTCCTCTGGCAACTTCCCGTCGGACGCATCAATTCCACCCTGGAACCGAATCCCTATAACAACGGAACGTTTCCCGATCTGGCCAACACCTCCCAGCATTACGAGGACAGCGCGCCGGTCTATTTCTTCGGCGACCGTTTTCAAGCCGGCGGTGTGCGGCTCGACTACTTCTCCCGCTTCGACACCGCCACCCGTGTCACGCTCGACAATGGCGCCGTGAAATGGAACAGCCACATCCCGCAGGCCCGCGACGCCGGCGTCCGCCTCATTCTTTTCGGCGCCGGGGTTGGCGACTCCACCGATGGCGTGGGCAACCCGCCGACCGATGATTTCTGGTGGATCACCAAAGCGCAGCGCTATTACGAAAATCCCGTTCCCGCCACCGGCGCTCCCCCAAGCCCTACACCTACACCTACACCTACTCCTACTCCTACTCCTACTCCCACCGCCACGCCGACACCAACGGCCACGCCATCACCAACTCCCGCCTCAGGCAGTCCGAACATCACCGTCCAGTCCGGAGCGGTCCGCGTGACCTTCGCGGTCACGCAGGATTGGATCAGTGGATTCCAGGGCGAATTCAAACTGACCAACACCAGCACGCAGACCATCTCCAACTGGAAACTGGAATTTGATTTCACCCCGCGCATCAGCAGCGCATGGGATGCGACCGTGCAAACACAGGGCTCCCTCCGTTACATCGCTACTCCTTTGAGTTGGAACACCGTTATTGCTCCGGGTGCGACGGTCTCCTTCGGGTTCCTCGGCAGTCCGGGCAATGTGAAGAATCCTCCCCTCAATATCAGCGTGAACGGCAGCAATCCGGCCGCCACGCCGAGTCCGACTCCCGCACCCTCGCCGTCAGCAACCCCGGCGGCGACGCCCCCGGCCACGCCGACTCCAACGCCCACCGCGACGCCCTCACCCACCCCGGTGGTCGGCGGCCCAAATCTCAGCAACGCAAAGATCGTGGGCTACTTTCCCGAGTGGGGCATCTATCAGAAGAACTATCACGTCACCGACATCCCTGCGCAGAAACTCAACGTGATCAATTATGCCTTCGCCAAACCAACCGCTTCCGGTGATGTCGTCTTGTTCGACGAATGGGCCGCCGTTCAGCGCCCGTATCCCGGCGACACCGCAGGGCAGCCGCTGCTGGGCAACTTCAATCAATTGAACAAACTCAAACGGCAAAACCCGCATCTCATCACCATGATTTCCATCGGCGGATGGACCCTATCCGGCGAGTTCTCCGACATCGCGCTCACCGCGGCCTCCCGCCAGAAGTTCGCCACCTCCGCCGTCGCATTCATGAAGCGCTACGGTTTCGATGGCCTCGACATTGACTGGGAGTATCCGGTCAGCGGCGGCCTGGCGGGGAACAAAGTGCGGCCTGCCGACAAACAAAATTACACACTCCTTCTTCAGGAACTCCGGCGCCAGCTCGACGCCGCCGCGCAAACCGACGGCAAGAAATATTACCTGAGCATCGCCGCGCCTGCAGGACCCTGGAACGCGGCCAATTTCGAGCTCCCGAAAATCGCCGCAGCCTGCGACTGGATTAACCTCATGGCCTACGACATGCACGGCGGCTGGGACAGCACGACCGGACATCATTCGCCCCTGCGCGGCGTGGCCCCGGGTGACGCGCTCTGCGCCGAGGAGGCCGTCAAAGCCTATCTCGCCGCGGGTGTTCCCGCCGGCAAACTCGTGCTGGGCGTTCCATTCTACGGACGCGGTTGGCAGGGAGTCGGACCCACCGCCAACGGCCTGCATCAGCCCGGCCGTGAGATCGCCGGCACCCATCCGCCCGACACCGAATGGGAGTATCGCGACATCCAGAATCGCCTCGCCACCCAACCGGGAATTTACAAACGCTACTGGGACGACAACGCCAAGGCCCCGTGGGTTTACGCCCCCACTGCGAACGGCGGAACGTTCATCTCGTATGAGGATACCGAGAGCATGGGCTACAAAACCCGGCTTATCCGCGAACGCGGTCTCGGCGGCGTGATGTTCTGGGACGTAAGCAGCGACAGCAAAAACCCTGCCGACTCGCTCCTCGAAGTCCTTTCGCGCGATCTTCGATAAAAGAACGGCGGAGGGCACTGGAGGACATTCCTTTGTCAAAGCCATGACAGAAAGGGCCAGCGACGACGCGCTTCCCTTTCCGTACTGGGCCTGCTATTTCCACTCTAACAACGCGCTAATATGCACAGCATCAAGCCTGGTCGTGGCCCCTCCGCCCTCGGTGCCTTCGCCGGCATCTTTGCCGTCATCTTTGGCCTCCTCTGGACCGTGCTGGCATTCGCCCTGACCCGCAGCTTCCCCATTCCGGTGGTCGGAATCGTTTTCCCGCTCTTCGGAGTGGCCTTTGTCATCATGGGCATCGTCAACGTCCTGTACAACCTCCGCAATGCCACCGCGAAGGAACGCTATTCCGTCATCGACATTACCACCGGGGCCGAGGAACCCGACCCGCTCAACCGGCTTGTCCACCCCACCGCGGACGGCGAAAGCGTGGAAGCGAAACTCCGGAAACTCGATGATCTCAAGTCCAAGGGTCTGATTTCCCTTGCCGAGCACACCGCCCAGCGCACGCGCATTCTGAACTCGATTTGA
>JBMOHI010000148.1:0-5568 GCA_049317925.1 Terrimicrobiaceae bacterium | reverse complement strand
GGCATGACCATGGCTTCGACGCTCCCCACTGCCAGCCTGACTCCGCCAGGAGTGGTTACTGAGTTCGGAGGTGCCGTGAATGTCTTCCTCAAGGGCGACCTCGACATCGGTGCCACTCGAATCTTCACCCTGCGCGGCGGCGACCTGACCATCTGGTCCTCCGAGGGCGACATCGCGGCCGGCACGGCCGCTAAAACTGTGGTGTCAGCCCCCCCGACCCGCGTGACGATCGATGCCACCAGTGCGGAGGTGCAGACCGACCTCGGTGGCCTGGCCACGGGCGGCGGCATCGGCGTTCTTGCTTCGGTGGACGGAGTCGAGCCCGGCAATGTGACCCTGATCGCCCCGGTGGGAACAGTCGACGCGGGCGACGCGGGTATCCGTGCCACCGGCGACATCACTATCGCAGCGGCGGCAGTTGTGAACGCCGACAATATCTCCGCCGGCGGCGCCTCGGTGGGCGTGCCGACCACTGCAGTGGTGGCCGCACCGAATATCGCAGGGCTGAGTTCCGCCTCAAGTTCGACCGGTGCTACCAGCAGCGCCGCCACCCAGATGGCCAATCAGGCCCGCCCGGAACCAACTCCTGAAGAGACTCCCTCAGCTATCACGGTGGAAGTTCTGGGTTACGGGGGAGGAGAACAGGAGTAGATCGGTTGAACCGGAAATGATCAGAACGGACAGATCGGGCATCTGCTAATTGTCTCTGAATTTTTCTAAAAGCTAAATCGAGGATTAAGTGTACCGTTCCGCACCTCAGGCCCTCAATCGAGAAAGTGTAGAGGGATTTTTTTCCGGCCGCAAAATCCTGATCATTTGTCTCGTTTTGCTCGCCATCTTCTTGGCGGCCGATACCGCCATCCGCTTGATGAGTGTGGCGGCGGTTACTGCCGTGCAGACCAGCGAGACTCCGACGGGAACTCTGAAGATTTCTCCCGGGGGACGCGAACGCATAGAGGTTCTGCCCCCTTCCTCCATGGACGCCCGATGGTGGGTGATCCATACCGAGAATTATCTGCGGGGAAACTCACTGCGGGTGCGCCATACGGATCTGGACAATGCGCCATTGGGCCGCGAAGTCCATTGGAGTTCCAGCCTCATCTGGCTGCTGTCGGCCATGGCCGGCCTCTTGTCAGCCGCGACTGGAAAGCCTGCGGTCGAATGTGTCGCTCAAGCCTCCTTATGGGCCGGCCCCCTCCTGCTGGTGGGATGTCTGCTCGGTCTGGGCCTCATGACGGCCAGACGCTTCGGCGCTGCGCTTGCAGGAGTTTTCCTTTTGATCTTCGGATCGTCCCCCCAGATTTTTCAGGGATTCCGCGCGGCGGAAACCGACCACCATGGTCTGGTTTGCGCGCTGGCCACTGGCTGTGTTCTGGCCTTGGTTGCCGGTGGCGGCGGATTGATTCGCCGGAATGGGAAAAAAGACCGGGAGTGGCCGAGCCGGGATGCCGCGCGCCGGTGGTTTCTCCTCTCCGGAATTTTAGGCGGTGCAGCCCTGTGGGTCAGCGCTGCCTCCTTTATTCCGATTTTGATGGGTTGCGCGATCGGTGCCCTGGCCCTGACGTTCGTATTCATCCGGCGGCCAGTGGATGGCTGGATGCTTGCGCCCGAGCTCTGGCGTGCGTGGGGTCAGGCGGGCTGCGCCTCCAGCCTGTTCTTCTATGCCTTGGAATACTTCCCCAACCATATGGGATGGCGCCTCGAGGTGAACCATCCGCTCTATGCTCTGGCCTGGTTGGGAGCGGGGGATTTGCTGGCGCGGCTCCTCGGCAAAATCGAAGCGGCCACTGCCCGTTCGCCCTCGCAGAAAAAACCACTGAAAGCCGCTTCTCCTTTTGCGTTCGCTGCCTCGCTCCTCGCCCTGGCCGCTCCAGTCGTTCTCATTGTGGCAAATCCGCAGGGCTACTTTTGGGTGTCGGACCGCTTTCTGTCGCTCCTGCACAATGAATACATCCTTGAGTTTCGGACATTCCTCGAATGTCTCAAAGCCGGGGAAGAACCCCCTCTGATGACTGTGATCGAAGTGCTGGGCTGGCCGCTTCTCGTGCTGGGAGGCTGGGGCTGGCTGGCATGGCGGGGAGCTCTGGCCCGGGAATGGCAGGCGCTGTTGGTTCTGGCGGTGGCTCCCGCCCTCGTCATGCAAGTTCTGGCTCTCTATCAAATCCGCTGGAACATCATGGCCACCGGCATGTGGACCGTCGGCATTCTGGTTCTGCTTGCAGGCTATGGGCAAGCGAAGGCTCCGGTGCGCGGTTTTGCCATTCTGGCGGGTACGTGGATCGTCGCGGCCTCCCTGGCTTTCCCCCTGATCGCATTGTTCGCGTTGTCCCAAGCGGCGAATCTCAGGGAGCATCTCCCCAAGATCGTCATTCCCACCATTCTTCTGCGTGATGTTTCGCACCGCTTGGTTCAATCCAGTCCGGATCGGCTGCCGGTTGTTCTCTCCGGGCCGACGTCCTCCACCGACCTGACCTATTACGGCGGCATCAAAACCGTGGGAACGCTCTATTGGGAAAACCGCGAGGGACTCTCGCATGCCGCCCGTCTCTTTGACGCCCAAGGGGAGGAGGAAACGCGCAGGCTGCTTTTGGATGCGGGTGTGACCCACCTCGTCGTTTCTTCCTGGGACGATTTCGGACGGGGCTACGCTCATTTGTTGCGGCGCTCCGAGGGAAGGGAGGAAGGGAAGGATGGCGGATATCTGGAAAGAATCCTGCGAGAAGCCGAAAACCCGCCCGATTGGCTCCGGCCGCTATCTTATCCGATCCCGGCCGGGTTTGGCATCGAGGGTCAATGGGTGAAGATCTTCCAAGTCATTCCCAGCCAATCCCGCGCTGATGCGCTGATCAACCGGGCCGTTTACTATTTGGATAGCGGAGAGACCGACAAGGCGCGGACCCTCCTGGAGGAAGCGCTCGTCATCGAACCGGGAAACCAAAATGTCCGGCAGTGGTTGGAGTCGATCCACCCAGCCGAGCAAAAGTCTCCTCAAGGCACATTCCGGTAGGATTGGCGGAGAAGAGAGGCGAACGGGAACGAGGCTAAAGGGCTTCCGCCCGAAAGAAGACCCTATGCAGAAAGACCGCAGACCGGTTTTCAGGGCTGATTCGAATTCGATTGCATGGCATCGATGGCCGCCTCGCGCAGGGCACGATCTGCTTTTTGATAGCCGTAAATCGTTCGATACTGCGCATCCGCCATTCTCAAGGCCTCGGCCCAGTTCTCAGGGAGCACAGCACCCGGAGTGCCCGAATCTCCCGCCGCGGGAGTCCCCTCCGGTTGATTCACCGGATCAACTTGATCGAGAAAATCCCCCGCGATGCGGTCCAGAACCACGGCATCGTCCGTGCCGGAAGAACCGGTTTCACTCATTAGAGCCGCAGGAAGGCGGAACCCGGCCGGCACAACCAATTCTTCCTCGGAGGAAAAGACCGGGACTTCCACCGCCGCCGCGGGTGCTGTGGAAGGGGCCGATGCGGACAACGCGCTGCTCGAAGGGGCTATGGATGTTGACGCAGGGGCGACGGATTGGGAGGTTGGAAAAGCAGGAGAACGGGCAGAAGTTCCTGCACCCGACGTTCTTTTCGATGAAGCTTTTGGCGGGTGGTTTGGCAAAGGCCCGCGTTGGGCGATGGATGGTGCGGCAACCTGCAATGAACCTGAAGATGGTGCGGCAACCTGCAAGGGACCTGAGGAATCCTTTGCCTCTGAGAGAGGGGAAGCAGCACGCGGGGCAGGAACCGGGCCGGTTGAGCCGGACGCCATAGGAGCCTCCTTGCGAGCCTCAGCCGACGGAGGAGTCAGCGCCGCGGGTTCAAAACTATTTTGAAAGATTCCTATGGCCGCAACGCCGGCTAGCGCGATGCCGATGCCAAATGCAACTGAGAGGAGAGAAATTTTCATAATGCCGTTGTAATAAACGAAAAGGCTGGCGCCAGGTTAATGGCGCCAGCCCGTTTCGTCGACTTGAGGTCTTGATTATTTGTTGATGATTCCGCCGTCTTCAACGCGGTTGGCAATCATCTCCGGAGCGGCAATTCCCGCAGATCCGATGTTGGCGCTGATGTTGCCACTGATGTCGGTGAAGGCCGTCGCAACGGAGGTGTTGCCTTGGACGTGGAGGAGCTGTTGGTTGCTCCACATCGTGTAGCGACCGCTGGTCACCTTGGCTTTGTCCGTCGCAGTGAGGGTGGCGTTGCCGGTGTTGGCGAGGTCATCGAGGCGGACGCCTTCGTAACCGAGGATTGCCGCGTTAGCCGCGCCAAGGTTGGTGTCTCCACGAGCGACCGCCGCATCAGCGGTGGCAACTACGGAGAGAAGGAAGAGTTTTTCCGCGGGATAAAGCTCTTCGATTTCCGCGAAGGTGCGGTTGCCGTCCCCATTGTCCACCAATTGGAAGACCGTTGTGTTGGCCGTGGTTTTGGCAAAGTCAACGCGCAGATCGCCACCGGAGACATAGCCACCGTTGCCGTCAATGTTTTGATTCCAAACCGTCGAGCGGTTGGTCGCCGTCGCAGTGCCGTTAGCGAGGAAGCCGCCGTCCTGCGGGACGAACAGAATGCTCGGCAGCACCGTGCTGTTGGAGCGGTCGTAGCCCACGTATTGCTTGACGGGAGTGGAAGCACCATACCCGGTTTCCGCGAGGTAGGTGGTGCGGGTGCCCGATCCGTCATTGCGGCCCGAGGCGTAGACGTATTCGAGATCGCTCTCGTTGCCGGTGAAGAAGGACAGAGGAACCCGTCCTTGATCCATGAGGGTGCGGAACTGCTGGCTGGTCACATTCGTGATAGCCGCCGTGCGGACATCATCCCGCCACGTTTTGTTTGCGATCATGGTGAAGGTCACCACGCCAACCGCGCCACCATCCAAGGTGCCGGGAACAGGGGTGGCTTCCTTACGGACATCCGAGAAGGCCATTTCGGCTACGGCCGAGCTGGTGTTTCCGGATGTATTCACTCCGAGCTGGTTACCTCCCACCACAGGGGAGAGGCCATTGAGGATGCTCGTGTTGAGGAAGGTTGGGTTGGTGGCCAGGCCGTCGATCGTCTGGCTGGGCTGGGCCACAGCACGGAGACCTTCGGTCGAGCCATTCCATGAGGTGCGGATGGTGACGTTGGCCCCGAGGGAACCAAACGAACCACGCCAGGCCTGGCGTCCGCCGCTGAGCATACCACCGTTGTGGATGGAGATGAATCCGGCGTTGCCATTGCTGCTCTGGTAGATGGCGTTGATGGTCGCGGTGGCCGCCGAACGGAAAGCGGTGGCTCCGGTGATTTCGATGACTTCATTCGCGGCCTGAGCCGGAATGGAGAGGGCCGCGATAGAGAGGCCACAGATAAGGAAGGGTTTCATTTTCATTGGGATAATTAACTAAGAGTTAAGAGATGAGTGTTGGATTGTTTTGTTTTTGAGTTGATACGACACTTACGACTGGAGAGCGCGGCGGCGGCGGGCGGCGAAGGCGAGCAAACCGGCCAGACCAAGCATGGCCGTAGTGGTGGGCTCGGGAACGGCCGCGATGAAGCCCACATCACCGTTGTCGGCGAGAGTGAGGTTGCCAAGGAAGTA
>JBMOHI010000147.1:0-5626 GCA_049317925.1 Terrimicrobiaceae bacterium | reverse complement strand
TCGTCTCGCCCGCGCCGCTGGCCATGGATGAGATCATGACCCGGCTGGGCATCAGCCTCGGAGCGGCCAGCCAGGGTTTGCGCCTGTTGCGCTCGTTTGGCGCGGTCAAGGTGGCCTATGTTCCCGGTGACCGGCGCGACCATTACGTGGCCGACCTGGACCTGAGCAATTTTGCTACCGTTTTCCTCAAGGAAGAGCTGCGTCCTCGCATGAACCGCGCCCTCGAGCGCATCAAGCGCATGGAGGAACTCTCCGCTGGCATGACCCCCCAGGAACGCAAGTCCGCTCACGTCAAAATCGAGCGCCTCCGGCACTGGTTGGAAAAAGGCCAGAAGATGATCCCCTGGATTTTGAAGTTTCTCGTGCGCTGAGTCCCCGCCGGCGCGCTGCATGAATCATGCGGCACCCCACATCCCTGAATTGGCCGAATTGGTTTCGCGAAACTCCGCGAACGACCAAGGGCGGCAGCTTGCCCGCTTTCCCCACTGCTGAATGAAAATGCTCCGCTGGATCATCCAAAACCGCGTGCTGGCTCTCAAGATCCTGCGTCTCTTCGCGGAAAGTGAACCGCTCAACGCCTTCATCTCCCAAGCGAAGAACCGCAAGATATTGAAGCAAATCTGGAAGGCGATGGCGACCCGCCAGGCGGCGGAATCCTTCCTTCCCTGGTTGGCAACAACCAAATCGAACTGCGCGGAGATTGTTCATGTCCTCAAAGCTGATCACTCGGAAGAACTGTTGACCGGTCTTTTGGTCAGGCGAATCCATTGGATCCTCCTTTCGCAAATGGCCCTGAACTGCCTGCGGAACGAGTTCGGAGTCACGACAGTCTCGGGTCGGCTGGTCCAGTTCTTCGGATCCGCGCAACCCCAGGACTTTGCCGGGTTCCTTTCTTACATTGAAAGCAATAAGGATTTGCCGTTTGATTTTCACTCAGCTCCCAAACATGTCGGAGCTTCCTGGCATCAATTGAATGACATCAGGGCCATGAAGGATTTTGGCCCGCTTGCGAAAGCTGTCGTGGATTCTAGCGATGGCCTTCTGAACTATGATCGCCTGTATCATTTGTATCAGGCCCTTCAGAGAGTTGCGGTTCGTTTTCGCGGGGAACCGCTCTCATGCCTGGAGGCCGGGGTATTCCGCGGCAAGACCAGTGAGTTCATCTGCCAACTCCTGGCACTCCATGCGTCGCCGGGAAGTTCATTCTTCGCAGTGGACACATTTGAGGGACACAGCACCCTTGATCTGCCCGATCAAAACGAGGGAGCCAACCACGAAGGGTTGTTCGCTGACACCTCGGAAGACGCGGTCACGAAGCTTCTAAGCCCCTTTTCCTTCGCCAAAGTTTGCAAAGGGCGCATTCAGGATGTCGCAGCAACGCTGCCCGCGAAAGCCTTCCACTTCGTCCATCTGGACATGGACCTCTACACTCCTACCCTCTGGGCTTTGGGCTTCCTTTCCGCCCGGATGCCCGCGGGCGCCGTGATGATCCTGGACGATTACGACAAGAAGACCTGTCCCGGTATCAAGCAGGCTCTCGATGAATTTGATGAGGCCAATCCCGGGGTCTTTCTCCGGTGGGATTTGCAAAGCGCACAATGTCTGCTCATCCGCCTGTCGGGTCCGACGCCTGACCCGAACTGAAGTCATGGAAACAAGTCAGCCAGACCCGCGTCTGCTCACCGTTCTCATCGGAACGTGCAACCGCATTGAGCATCTGCAGCGCTGCATCGATTCGCTCCGGAACTATCCGGCGGATTTTTTGCAGATTGTTGTCTCCGACGCCGGCTCGACGGATGGCACCCGCATCTATCTCAAGACCCTGAAAGATATCCGGGTCATTTTGGAGGCGGAAAAACGCGGTCAGGCCCGTGCGCTCAACGACGCCGCCCGCGAGGTCCGCACGGAATTTCTTTGCTGGATCAGCGATGACAACGTGATCCAACCGCAAGTTTTGATCGATGCCGTGAAATGCCTGCAGAGCGACCGGCGGCTGGGCATGCTGGGGCTCAAGGTCAAGGATAAGACGGGCCCGTATTGCCGGCTGCCATTCATCGGCGGAGTTTCGGAAACCGGGATCTATAACTGCAATCAGGGCCTTGTCCGTCGGGAAGCCTTTGAATCCGTGGGCGGCTTCGACGAAGAGTTGCGCGATTACATGATTGATAGCGATCTGACCACCAAGATCCTTCTGGCTGGTTGGGATGTGGCCCTGACCAAGGACGTCGCCATCGAACATTATCGCGATCATGATACCGATTCCTGGATCAGCAGTGCGTCGCGCCAGGAGCGCATCGCAAAAAATCGTAAGATCTATTTTGAACGCTACAGCGCACTCTCCCGGGTTTCCGTGGACATTCTCTTGCGAACCATTGCGGACAAAGAGCGCTTTCGCGAGCGCGCCGTGGTGGGTCTGGCGCTTCTCCCTCGAAAGGGAAACGCCGAATCTGTCAGCCATGCCCTGCGGGCCTATCATCTCTTCCTGCGCTCAGCCTTCATGGACAAGAGTGAGGTCAATCCTCCGGGGGCAGCCTATTGTCTCCGGCAGTCCCTGCCGGACGGTGTGGCGGACGATCTTTCCCGGAACAGTTTGAGCCCGGAGAACCGGCGGGACCTCTCCACCGCGGTCAGCCGGATCAGCAAGACGCTTTTCCGGGCCCATTGCGCCAAATTCGATGTCTTGAGCGTGCTCTACATTCAGGATCGCAGCTGGGCCAAGGCGCTTTGGAAGTTTGTATTCCTGAGCTGGTTCGATCGATGCTGCAATCAAACGGATCGCCTGCTTCATATGATTCGCGCTGTGACGGATTTTGACGAACTGGAATCCCAGCACATGGCCAAGGACATCCATCACCAGAAGAAATGCCAGAAACTTCTCGAAGTCTACTTGCAGGAATATCACGCGCTTGATCTGGCTCCTTCCCGCAATGCGGCTCCGGCGGTGAACGCGCCGAGTAAGCCGCTAACCCAGGCCGCCCTGCTCAAGAATCCGTGAAAAAAACACCTCCTCTCTGGCTGATTGAGCATGTTGCCCGCGAACTGGACGTCGCCTGCGCCGTCCGTCATCTGGCCAAGGTGCGCCATGGCGTTGATCTGGAGATTCGCAATGTGTACTACCATGCCAAGGAATTGATGCAGAAAGCCGACCCGCAGACGGTTATTCTGCCCTTTTTCTACACGACTACGGATCTGGCCTACGACGACTACATCGCGACCTGGCCCGAGGCCCGGTACTTTAATCTTTCCTGGGAGCAAATTCATTACAACGCGCACGTCACCATCAAGGCGCCCTCGGATGACTTTGCCCGTAAAGAGGTCATTCATCATGCCTGGGGCGACTTTGGGAAAGACTATCTCCTGAGTCACGGAGTTCCTGAAGAGCATGTCTTTCTGAACGGAAACCCGACTTATCAACTCTATCGCCAGCCTTATGCCGCGTACTTTACCGGCCGGGAGGAACTGGCGAAGCGATACGGGCTCGATCCCGCGAAGAAGTGGATTTTTTTCCCGGAGAATTACCGGTGGGCCTTTGTCACCCAGAGCAAGATTGACCGCTGGATCTCCCGCGGGGCCGAGGCCAGCCAATTTCTGGCCATGCGGAAATTCTGCCACGACTCGTTGGTGCTCATCCTTCAATGGTGCAGCGAACTGGCGGAGGAAGGCAAAGTCGAGGTCATCTTCCGTCCCCGGCCCGCTACCAACACGGCCCAAATCGCCGCCTTTGCTGCTGAGCACGTCGGCCCGCTCAGTTCCCGCTTGCGCATCTTGAAGGATGAGTCGGCCCGTGAGTGGATTCTGGCCAGCGACACGGTGGTCTCGTCCTTCAGCACCACCATGATCGAGGCATCGATCGCCGGCAAAGAGATCGCCATGGTTGAACCCATCGCCCTGCCCGAGGCGCTGGATTGCGACTTCTACCAATATATCCCCCGAATTGTCAGGCGGGAGGAGTTCCTGGCTCTGGCCAACCCGGCCGTCCCGGGATCGTCAGAACGTCTGCGCGATTGGGCGACGAAGCAAATGCTGGCGTATGGCGATCCCATCGAAAATCTGACCACCTATATCTGCCAGCTCGCCTCGCGCCAACCGGCCCGCCGTGTTAGCTGGCTGGAGCGGCTGTCTCCCCGTCAACGCCCGCAGCGCTGGATCAAGGATGCGGCCACCGGCAAGGAGAAGACCTACTTCAACGCGGCGACCCACGAAAACGACATCTTTGACCAGGACCTGGTCGATCGGAAAACCGCGCGCTGGGCGGAGGTTCTTGCCTGAGTGCGGAAGGTTCCCGCGCGCAAGCCATGAGTTTCGCCTTTTCGCTGATCATCTGCACGTACAACCGCTCCGCGTTGTTGAAGATTTGTCTGGAGAGCATCGCCCAAGCCGAACCGCCCCCGGGTCCCTGGGAGGTTTTGGTGGTTGATAATGACTCACCGGATAACACCCCCCTTTTGCTCGAAGAATTCCAAAAGAAATTCAGCCGTCTGCGCCGGGAACATGTGGTCGAACGCAATCTCTGCGTGGCGCGCAATCTTGGCTGCGCTCAGGCCCGCGGTTCCTATCTGGTCTATCTGGATGACGATGCGAAGATCCCGGCTGATTATCTGGTCAATCTTCAGCGCCGCCTGGAGGACCACTCCCCGGATATCATGAGCGGACCGGTTTATCCCTATTACTCGACGAGCAAGCCCGCTTGGTTTCGGGACTCATACGAAACGAAAAAGTTCGCCGCCGTTTCCGGCTTCTCCGACCAGCCCCGCATTGCCACGGGGGCGAATTTTATCATTAAGAAAAGCGTTCTGCAAAGTCTGGGCGGCTTCGATCCCAAGTGGGGCATGCAGGCCGGAAAGTATGTCATTGGAGACGAACGCAAGGTGGTGGATGCCTACCGCCGCGTCACTCCCAAGGCTGAGCAAAAGGTTTTTTACGCCCTTGATTGCCACGTCCAGCACCATGTTGATCCCCGCAAGCTGCGCTTTGGGTACTTCCTCTATCGTTTCTATGTCAGCGGGATTTCCACCAAGGCTATCAGTCAGGAACTTGGAGAGAAGCCCCTGCCTTTGCGGGTTGCCGCGCGGGAAATTGCCGGGTTGCCGCTCCGGTTCGTGGGGCGGCTCCTTGAGGAAAGAAAACGGAACGACCGGGATTTTGCCATGGTTTGCGCCCTTTCGGTCATGAATCTGGGAGAGTTGGTGCAGACCTGCTCGCTCCATCTCCGGTATATTCTCGGCCGCAGAACATGAGTGCCCCCTCGTTCTCAGTTGTGATCTGCACCTTCAACCGGGCCGCTCTGCTTAAGATCTGCCTGGAAAGTCTGAGTCAGGCCGAACCGCTACCTTGCGACTGGGAAGTCGTGGTGGTGGACAACAACTCCGAAGATGAAACCGCGGAAGTTGTGGGGAGTTATCAGCAGAAAATCAGCGATCTCCGGCTTGAACGCATCAGCGACCGCAATCTTTCCGTGGCGCGCAATCACGGTTGCGCGCAAGCCCGTGGCGACTATCTGGTCTATCTGGACGACGACGCCAAGGTTCCAACGGATTACCTTCGGAATGTCGCGGCCTGTCTTCTCGCACAAACCCCGGATCTTATGGGCGGGCCGGTCTATCCGTATTACACGACGACCCGTCCG
>JBMOHI010000146.1:0-5635 GCA_049317925.1 Terrimicrobiaceae bacterium | reverse complement strand
TCGTGAAAACCAGGGAAAAGCAGTTGCAGCAAATCCTCGCAGATCAGGGCCACGGCTCGTTTCGACGGCATGTTGTGCGCGTCCCGATGGTTGAGACCTCCCAGCCGTTCGTAGGAGGCGAGCAACTCGGGCACGTGGAAATTCACCGTATGCCGGTCCGAAGATCCCGATTGGGCGTCCTCCTTTAGGAATGCCGCGCCCGACTCCATGGCAGTGTGGTGTGAATCAGCCTCTTCTCTCCTGCAAATTTCCCCATGAGATCAATAAACTAGTAAGTTAGTCGTTATTAGCAAGCTTGACTTTGGGCGGTTTCCTCTTCAGCGTGCGAATTCAGTAAGCTGCGGCTGACCGTTCCAACGGAGGCTCGCATCGAATGCCAAAGCATTCATGACGAGAACTTCAATTTCCCGGGCGGTCCGGGTCGGCCTTATCGGAGAGTCTTTTCGAGAGTGGCGGGGTGTTTCGTCAGGTGTTCTGGTCAAAATCCATCACGACATCACACCGAATAAATCCACATCATGAGCAAAAGTCCCACGACCAGTCTGAGTGCCGCCGCCGCGCGGAATCTCGCCACCGCAACCGTAACTGTCCCGCAGTGGGAGCACATCACGCCGCGCTGGCTGCACAAACTGCTTCCGTTTGTGAATGTCGACGGCGGCGTGTACCGGGTGAACAGGGTCCTGCAAAATCCGGGCAAATTTCAGCCCGAGTTGCTCACGGTCGAGACGGGTGAACCGAAGCTTCCGACCACATTTGTCGATTACGATGTCGATCCCCGCGAGTATCACCTGAGCGCGATCCAAACCGTCCTGCACACCCATACCCGCATCACGGATCTCTACAGCAATCAGATCGACCAACTTCGCGAGCAGGTGCGTCTGACGGTTGAAGCCGTTCGGGAAAAAGAAGAATACGAAATCATCAACAACTCCGAGTTCGGCCTGTTGAACGAAGTGAAGCCGGGCCAGACGATCAAGACCCGCAAGGGCGCACCCACTCCGGATGATCTTGATGAGTTGCTCACGCTGGTCTGGAAAAAGCCCGCCTTCTTCCTCGGGCATCCCAAGGCGATCGCGGCCTTCGCCCGCGAGGCCACCCGCCGGGGTGTTCCTCCTGTGGTCGTCCATTTGTTTGGCTCGCCCTTCATCACCTGGCGCGGTGTTCCGTTGGTTCCGACCAACAAGCTGGAGATCGATAAATCCAACAAGACCAGCATCCTTCTTCTGCGCGTCGGTGAGGCCGAGCAAGGCGTCGTCGGTCTCCAAAAAGTTGGCGTCACCGGCGAGGTCGAGCCCGGTCTTTCGGTCCGCTACAGCGGCACGAGCGACAACTCGATCGCCTCGCATCTGGTCACTCGCTATTTTTCCGCGGCCGTGCTGACGGAGGACGCCATCGCCCGATTGGACAATGTCACGGTGAATCAATACCACGACTATGTCTACCCCAAGGCTTGATCCCGGCATTCCGGCTGAGGCTCCCTCGGCTGGAGGGACGGAAGGCCTGCACACCGCGCTGATTAAGCAGTTTGCCGGGGAGTTTTTCTCCGGCGGGGTGCCGGCGGCCCCGGCTTCCTTCTCGCCGTTTCCTGCTGTGCACAGCGAACCGGTGGGCGTAAATCTGCCGGCGGAACCGGCGGGTTTGTCGGTCCCGCTTCCGGCGGAAGCGCCCGTGTCGCCCGCCGTGTTTCCCGGTGTTTCTACCGCGCTTCCTGGTGGTGTGACTTCCTTTTCAGGGATTCCCTCGGAAGCTTCGTCCGACACCGCCGTTGTGCCTAAGGCTCCGGATAAATTGACTCCGGCTCTGCCTGCCTCCGGGCCGGATTTTTCCATGGTGACTCCCCAAGTTGTCGGAGCCCCTGCTCCGGCCTCTGGTGACCAACTGGCGCCGGTTCATCCAGCCACATTGAGTGAGCCGCCGTCATCCCACGCCTTCTCTCCCAGCGTGGGCGGGCATGACCCGTCCTCTCCGGATGTCTTTGCTTTTGGCGAACCCCGCAGCAATGGTCTCCATGATTCCACCCGAACGGATTCTTCCGCGGCTCATTCCGCTTCGGCCGGTGACGCCGTCGCTTCGTCTCCGGGCCTTGAAACCCCCGGCGAGGCGCCGAGTTATTATTTCCTGACCGTATCGGAGCCCCGCCACAACCCGATCCTGTCCACTCCGGCATCGCGGAGCACAAGCACGCCGGTTTCGGCCTTCGACGTGGAGGCTGTGCGGCGGGACTTTCCCGCCCTGCATCAGCTCAGCAACGGACATCCCCTCGTCTATCTCGACAACGCCGCCACCACCCAAAAACCTCAGGCGGTTCTCGATGCCACGTCCCTTTTCTACGCCCGCGACAATGCCAACATCCACCGTGCGGCCTACGATTTGGCCGAGCGGGCCACGGCCGCCTTCGAAAATGGTCGCGAAAAAGTCCGCCAGTTTCTTGGCGCGGGCGACAAGCATGAAATCATTTTCGTGCGCGGCACGACCGAGGGCATCAATCTGGTTGCTCAGACCTACGGGAAAAAATTTATCGGCCAGGGCGACGAGATCATTCTCAGCGAACTCGAGCACCACGCCAACATCGTGCCGTGGCAACTCCTGGCCGAACAGGTCGGCGCGGTGCTCCGCGTCATTCCCATCAACGACCGGGGCGAATTGATTCTCGAGGAGTATGTGAAGCTCTTCAATGCGCGCACGAAGATCGTCTCGGTCGCGCATGTGTCGAACTCCCTCGGCACGGTGAATCCGGTGGAAACCATCATCCCGATCGCCCATGCCCATGGGGTTCCGGTGCTGGTGGACGGAGCCCAATCCACCCCACATCTTCCGGTCAACGTCCAGGCGTTGGATGCGGATTTTTATGTCTTCTCCGGACACAAAATTTTCGGCCCCACCGGCATCGGTGTGGTCTATGGCAAGAAGCACTGGCTGGAAACCATCCCGCCCTATCAAGGCGGCGGACACATGATCAAGGACGTGCGTTTCGAGAAAACGATCTTCCAGCATCCGCCGGAAAAATTCGAGGCCGGCACCCCCGATATCGTCGGCGTGGTCGGCCTCGGGGCGGCCATTGATTATCTCTTCAACATCGGCATCCCTTCCATCGCCGCCTACGAACACTCCCTGCTCGAATACGCCACCGCTGCGCTCGCAACCATTCCCGGACTGCGTCCCATCGGCACGGCTGCAAACAAAGCGAGCGTGCTGTCGTTTGTCATCCCCGGCCTCTCAAACGACAGCATCGCCAAGCACCTGGACCGCCGCGGCATCGCGGTTCGAGCCGGTCACCATTGTTCCTTGCCGGCCCAGCGGCATTTCGGACTGGAGAGCACGGTACGTCCCTCGCTGGCGTTCTACAACAATCGCGAGGATGTGGATGCGCTGGTCGAAGGTTTGCGTGCTTTGAAAACAAGCGCCCGCTAGCATCCGCGCGTCAGGGGTGATTCGCCCCGCGGGCCCCGCAATCGCGGCCTAAAGTCCGAAGATGAGCTTTGCCAGCAGGCCCGCGCCGCCGCCCGCCAGCACCACCGGAATCACGCCCCAGCGGCCTTTCCTCAGTCCGAGGAAGAAGACGACGGACATCGCCATGACGAAATAGTCCGGTTTCCCGGGCGCGGGAAAAAAGGCGTGCAGTCCGAACCAAACGGCGAGGTTCAGAATCACGCCCACCACCGCCGCCGTGATGCCGGACAGAGCGAAGGAAAAACCTTTTGCGTGCCGCAAGCGTTCCATGTGCGGCGCCCCGGCCAGAATGAAAAGGAAGCTGGGCAGAAAGGTCACCCAGGTTGTGATGCCCGCGGCGAGCGTTCCCGCCAGCAGCGGGGACAGCGTGCCGGGGTTTTGCCATGCGCCCGCGAAGCCGACGAATTGCAGCACCATGATGAGCGGGCCGGGTGTCGTTTCGGCCAGGGCGAGGCCGGACATCATTTGGTTCGTGCTCAGCCAGCCGTAATTTTCCACCGCCTGCTGGGCCACATAGGGCAGCACGGCATAGGCCCCGCCGAAGGTGACCAGCGCTGCCTTGCTGAAAAAAATTCCCTGCTGCACAAAGAGGGAATTCCACCCGAACGCCAGCCCGGCCAGCACCACCGGTGCTGCCCACAGCATCACGCAGACCACGGCGGTTTTTAGCGTCTGGCGTTTGGGAATCCGCTGCGCCGGCGGTTCGTCCGGGTCGGTCGATTTAGCGGGTGGCAGCAGTCCGCGACGCCCGCCCAGCCAGCCCAGTGCGGCAGCGCAAAGAATAATCCACAGGAACGAAATCTTGAGAAAGAATATGGCGACGAACGCGAGTCCGGCCAAAGCCCAAAGAAACCGGGTCTTGAGCGCCTTGCTTCCGATGCGCAAAACGGCTGTGGCCACGAGAGCTATCACCGCCGGTTGCAATCCGTAAAAGACCGCCGCGATCCAAGGGATACTGCCGCCGGCCATATACAGCCAGCTCAAGGCCCACAGCAACAGCGCGGACGGCAGCACAAATAACGCGCCAGCCATGACGCCACCGCGTATCCCGTGCAGCATCCAGCCGGTGTAGGTGGCCAGTTGCTGCGCCTCGGGTCCCGGCAGCACCATGCAAAAGTTTAGCGCATGCAGGAATCGCTCCTCGCTGATCCACCGGCGCTTTTCCACCAGCTCGGTATGCATGATTGCGATCTGCCCGGCCGGTCCGCCGAAACTTATGACGCCGAGCCTGAGCCAGAACCGTGCCGCTTCGGCCAGAGTTGGGGTGGTCTTGATCGTCATGTATCTTGCCAAACAAAATGATTCCCCTGTGCTTGACAAAGAAATATAAGACGACTACAAAAGTCGTATATGAGATTAGAGAACGTGCCGCCGTCGGCAGATCACCGGGCAATCGCGAATCGTCATGGCGGAATCTCCTAATCCAGACCGGGTTCTGGCCGCCGCGCTGAGTGCGGGTGAGGCAAAGAGCTGGGTGGACGTCGTCAGTCGTCAAGTGGCGGCGCTGAAATTCGGTTCCGTCCAAATCACCGTCCATGACGGCCGCGTGGTTCAGATTGAAACCAGCGTGAAGGTGCGATTCGACAAGCCGTAGGAGGTTGACCACCGCTTGACCGCAGGGGTCCGGGCGGGCATTCTCAAGCCCATGAAAATCCGCCTGCTCCTCCCCGTCTTCGCGTTGATTCTTTCCGCTGCCGGCCTCCTGGCCGACCGTCCCGGCTGGAGTGACGATTATGAAAAAAGCCTGGCCCGGGCGAAAGAGGAGAAAAAGCTGACCCTGCTCGACTTCACCGGTTCGGACTGGTGCGGGTGGTGCATCAAGTTGGACAACGAGGTTTTCTCGAAGTCGAAATTCAAGTCCTACGCCAAGGACAATCTGGTGCTGGTTGAGCTCGATTTCCCGCGGGGCAAAAGCCAGACCAAAAAACTCAAGGAGCAGAATGCCAGGCTGGCCGCGCAGTACAACATCGAGGGATATCCGACCGTGATCGTGCTGAATTCCGACGGCAAAAAAGTCGGGGAACTCGGCTATTTGGAGGGCGGCCCTGAAGCCTTCATCGCCGAATTGGAAAAGCTCAAGGGCAAGTAAGTCGGCCAAGGGCGCGCGCCGCCGGATTCAGACGCGGGTTAGCGATTCCACAGGCTTCTCCGGAACGTTGGCGGGAAGTTCCAATCCGCCTTCCGT
>JBMOHI010000145.1:0-5681 GCA_049317925.1 Terrimicrobiaceae bacterium | reverse complement strand
GAGGTGCACGACTCCGACGGACTGCTCATGCAACGCGGCAACGGCGAATGGGTCTGGCATCCCCTGGCCTGGTCGCAGCAACTGCAACTCAACGTCTTCGCCGACGATCATCCCAAGGGCTACGGGCTCCTTCAGCGCGACCGCGATTTCAACCACTACCAGGATCTCGAGGCCGTTTATCACAAACGGCCCGGCGTATGGGTGCAACCGCTCTGGGGTTTCGACAAGGGCGCGGTGCGGCTGATTCAACTGCCGACCAAGGACGAGTTTATGGACAACGTGGTCGCGTTCTGGTCTCCGGCGGAGCCGCCACCCCCGCTCCAACCGGTCACCATCGAGTATGCACTCCGCTGGATCTCCGATGCGGCCGACCTGTCGCCGCTGGGCCGTTGCATCTCAACGCGGGTGGATGATCAGGACAAACCGTATTACCGGCACTTCTTTTTGGAGTTCCAAGGCGGTCCGCTTGATCGGCTCAAGCCCGGCGAAAAACCCGGCCTGGACATCGCCTCGCCCACCGGCGCAGCCATCACCGAGGCCGACGTGCAATGGAACGACTTCAACAAGAGCTGGCGGGTCAGCTTCTACGCCAGCACGCCCGAGAACAAGAAACCCCACGAACTCACCTGCCGCCTCACTTCCAATGGCGATCCGCTGACGGAGACCTGGAGCTACACATGGATGCCGTGAGCAGCCTTCCGAGCCACTCCCGGAACGAAGTTTTCTGACCCATCTTGCGGCCGGTCGGAGAAGCCCCGACTAAACCGGGATAATTTACCTACGACGACGGGCAGCGGTGACGCCAATCAGACCGAGAACCGCGAGGGCAATGGTGGAGGGCTCGGGAACTGCTGCCAAGTTGTCAAAGCTCACGCGGACGCTGTTAGCAGCAACACCATCACCCGCCATCCGAAAGTAGGTTGCATCAGTAATCGTTCCACCGCCTCCCAACACAAATGGAGCGCTGACCGTTGAGAAGGAAGATGTGAACAATGATGTGGCAAATGTAGCGGAACCAATAACCGTAAAGGCACTATCCCTGATTTGGACCTCGACCGAGGTGGCCTGGTTGCCCGAATCGACACGGGCAGTGAGGGACAATTGGGTGATAGAAGCGAAACTGATCGGCGTCGTTCCAGCCAACGACGCATCAAAACTTCCGTCGCCCTTGGGATCACCGCCGTTGACAGGAGCAATAACGATAAATCCCGTATTTTGTATGTATTGATTGGCTGCCGGCGAACCACCATTCCAATTGCCGTTGAATGGGTCGAAGGCCTGAACCGCAATGTTGCTGAAATCGCTGATGAGCGTTTGACCCTGAAGGGTCAACGAGCATACGGAGAACGAAAGGAGTAAAAGGAGCTTTTTCACGACTATTAATTTAGATTATAGGGCAGGTTCCGAACGAGAGTGCTTACACCCGAATTGGCGGCTGGCCGCTCGACGATTACAGGCCTCCCCGCAGGAATGACAACATTACTTTGATTCACCGGCACGGAACCGGCCCTCCATTGCGAAGCGGTTTGGTTGTAATTGTAATAGTTGAACGTTGATCCGTCCCAGATTACTGTCTTGTCAGCTGCACCTACAGAACCTGTGTTATTCACCCAACCCGGGAGGGAATTGAAACCGGAAGCTCCTAAAGTCTGATCGACCGGAAACACATTTCCAAGGTAGGTTACGCCACCGTTTTTGACTACCACCCTGACCGGGGTAGACGGCACAACACCCAAAAGTGTATACTCGAGTGGCGTTGTACCGCGTCGGTAGAAGGTGATTCCACCATCAGGCCGTAGAACCACGTTGTTCTGGTTAACGGGGACAGAACCAATCCTCCACTGACCTGCGGTTGTGTTGTAATAGTATTCAGACCACGTCGAACCATCGTGAATGCGCACCACATCCGAGACTGAAGCAGAGGTTCCCCCCAGAGTAGTATTCCCAAAGAAGTTCCCCAAGGTGTCCCCCGGAAAAATCTCGTAGGTGTCGCCATTCGTGCCGGTCGCGATACCCACCGTAGTCAGATCAGTGCCCTGATTCAAAACCGACAAAGTCGTGGCGGTATTTGCATTCGCGGTGCCGGTTGCGATTTGCAGTGTGCGGCCCGTGGCACTGCCACTGGTGATGCGGAGAAAATAGGGTGTGGCCGCTTGGGAAAGCGCCCCTGCGGTCCAACCGGCATTCGCGTTGGAGATGGACGTCGCCGTGACGCCGGTGATCCGTCCGGAAGCCTGACCGACGAAATTCTCCGGCACACTATCCCGCAAAGGAATGGAGAACGTGGAGACTTTAGGAACTGAAGCCGACCCGGCCGCGATGGTAATATTGACTGCACCGACCGGAACGGTGGCTGCGGTTTGCGCGAACGAAACGCCGGATGTCGCGAGAATCGCCAAGGAAAAGAGGGAATTGAAAATGGGGGATTTCATAATAGTAAACGACTGCGCCGCATGCCCTAGTACAAAGAAATTTACAGATGGAGAGCGGCCTGGCAAGTAAAGATTTTCTGCTCATCCAGCGGCTGAACGGCCATGACTTCTTGACATTCGGAGGGATTGGCGGGACTCAGGTGCGGAATGGGGATTGTCGCTTTTTTGTCAGATGGTTTCTCTCTGATCCGTTTTGATTTCCGAACGCCTTCCACTCAGCGGGATTTAGCGCAGCCAAGGCATGTCCTCTGAGGATCTGACACGCCCCATGAATACCGTGAGTTCGCGGGAGGAATGGGACGAGGCCGCGGCGCGGCTGCTGGCTTTTTTTTCCGCCTTGGAACTCGGCGGGGCCGAACATCGCACCCGCCTGTCCATCCGGATCCTTGATGAGGCGCGGCGGCGGCAGGCGCTCACCCCCGCTCTCGCGCCGGTGGAGGCGGCAATGGATGTCGCCTCTGAATCGCTGGAACACTGGTTTGGTCAGGCCCTGGCGGATTCCCGGATTCCGCCGGGCAAGCGCATGGCGGCGGGATTGTTTGCCTGGCGGGTAACAGGAGCGGCGGCGCGCTGGCCCGATGCGGTGCTGTCCGGCGATCCACCCGCGGAGTTGAAAGCGATTCTCTCCTCCGTCTCAACCAGCACAGGACCCGACCTCGCCATTTCCAGCATGACGCCGCGCGAGATGGACTACGGGGCCATGGAGGTGATTGCGCAGGAGACTTGGCATCAGTTTGCCTGGACGCCTCTTCTCGGGGCGGCCGCGCTGTGGACGGGGATCTTTTTTGTGGCGCTGTACGTTTACGACAACTTTTTCCTGCGATGAGTGCGTCCTTTCAACCGGAGAAACTCACGGCCGATTTCGTCGGCTTCCGCCGCGCCAGCTTCTTTGGCGCCATCCTGGCGACGACCGGACTCGGGGGCTGGCTGCTTTGGCGATCGTTTCTACCCGAGGGCGTTTCGGCCCTCGAATGGGTCCAACTCGTCTTGTTCGTGCTGCTTTTTCAGCAAATCGCGACGGGGTTCTGGCTGGTGATTTTCGGATTTGTCACGACGCTGCTGGGTGGCGACCGCGCCCAGATTGCGCGTTCGATTGGCGAGGAGACTCTGGCCGATGGCGCCCATGCCCCGACGGCCATCGTGCTGCCGATTTTCAATGAGGATGTGGACCGGGTCTTTCTTGGCATCGAGGCGATGTGGCGGGGATTGGAGGAAACGGGCGGCAGCGCGGGATTTGATTTTTTTATTCTGAGCGATTCAAACCGGCCCGAGAACTGGCTGCGGGAGGAAATGGCCTGGCTTGATCTGTGCAAGAAACTGAACGCCTTCGGCCGGATTTTTTATCGCAAGCGCCGCACGCCGCGGAACAGCAAGAGCGGCAACGTGGCGGACTTCTGCCGGCGCTGGGGCGCGCGCTATCGCTACATGATCGTGCTGGACGCCGACAGTATCATGACCGGACGGCTGCTCTCGCGGCTGGTGGCCATGATGGAACGCAACCCGCGGGTGGGGCTGATCCAAACCGGACCGCAGCTTGCGTTTGGCCGCACGTTTTTCCGCCGCATCCAGCAATTTGCCTCCAAGGTTTACGCGCCGCTCTTCGCCGCGGGATCGAACTACTGGCATCTCTTTGCCTCAAACTATTGGGGCCACAATGCCATCATCCGCCTGCGTCCGTTCATGGAGCATTGCGATTTGCCGGAGCTGCCGGAACCCGATACGCGACGGCGGCATATCTTCAGCCACGACACGGTCGAAGCCGCGCTGATGCGCAAGGCGGGGTTCGATGTGTGGTTCGCCTACACCGAGGAAGGCAGCTACGAGGAGGGGCCGCCTAATCTCAGCGACAGCCTTGGGCGCGACCGCCGGTGGTGTTTGGGCAACCTGCAGCATTTTTGGTTTTTGTTCGCGCCGGGCATCGATTTCGCCAATCGCTTCCATATCTGGATGGGCGTGATGGCCTATCTGGGCTCGCCGCTCTGGCTGCTTTTTCTGATCACGGGAGCGGTCGATCTGGCGGTGAAACATCGCTTCTCCCTGCTCTCGTCGCTGCCGGGTGACAGAATCACGCCGTCGCTGGGCGCGGTGCAGGTCTTGTTGCTGGCCACGCTGGCCCTGCTCTTCGTGCCGAAAATCCTGGCCATGTTGCTGACTCTGCCCAAGGCGAAACAATACGGCGGCGCGATGCGGCTGTTTGTCAGCACGCTGATCGAGACAGCGGTTTGGACGCTGCTGGCACCGGCCATCATGATTTACTATACGCAGTTCGTCGTGATGAACCTCGCCGGGCTGCAGGTGCAGTGGAGTTCGCAAAATCGTTCGGATGACAAAGGGCTGGGATTGCTGGAGAGCTTCCGGATTTTTTGGCTGCCGCCAGTGTGCGGACTGCTGGCCATAAGCGCGTTGATTACATGGGCGCCGCAGGTGCTCTGGGTGTTGAGTCCGATCCTGGCCGGATGGTTGCTCGCTCCGGTGCTAGCCTGTTTGACCAGCAAGGCGAGACTGGGCGATTGGGCGCGGCGGCATCGGCTGTTTCTCATCCCCGAGGAAAACCCGGCGCTCTGTCCGAAGGAATTGCGTTTCGTGGAGGAGCACGCCGGCAAGGACGATTCGGCCTGGAACAATCCCGCCGCCGGACTGGCCCGCGCTGTCATTGATCCCCTCACCCATGCCGTGCATGTGGCCTTGCTCCGGCAGAGAAAGAAATCGGTCGAGGAGACCGAAGACTACCTGGAAGACCTGCGGCAAACGCTGATCGATAAAGGCCCTGACGCTCTCGAACCTCGCCAGCGCTATGCGTTGTTGTGGGACGCCGAGTCGCTGCGCTGGCTGCATCACGAATTCTGGAGCCGTCCGTCGGCCCGCCTGCACCCTTGGTGGCGTCAGCGTTTGCGGGAGGTAACGGAAAGCACCGGTTAACCCGCCGCCATTTCCGCCCGACTCAAAATCGAGCTCTCAGCGGACCGGCAGAGGGTCGGCCATCAAATCGTAAACCTGTGCGCCGGTGGCGCGGACATCGATGAACTCGCCGACCGGGGCGTTGCGGGAAAGAATGACGCGGCAATCCACATCGGGCGCGTCGTGTTCGCTGCGGGCGATGCGCGGCTGCTCGACCAGAACGCGCAGGGTCTTTCCCCGCTGGGCGTCAGCCAATTCGGTGGCGATACGTTGCTGCAGCTTCATGGCTTCGCGATAGCGGCGGTTTTTGATTTTGTCTGGCAGTTGGCCTTCCATTTTCGCGGCGCGGGA
>JBMOHI010000144.1:0-5696 GCA_049317925.1 Terrimicrobiaceae bacterium | reverse complement strand
TTCCACACGCTCATCACGTCACCGCAGGTGGTGTCCACGATCTGGCATCCGCGGGCTCTGACCGCATCCACCGTGGCCACCTCAGCTCCGAAGGCGGGAACAATCACGACATCCTCCGGCGTGAGACCGGCGATGTCGGCCTCCGTGGGCCGGGCCTCGAAATGGTTGATCCCCATGGCGGAGATCTGCGCGTTCACGTCGGGGTTGTGGATGATTTCTCCGAGCAGAAAAATCCGCTGCTCGGGAAAAACCTTCCGCGCCGCATAGGCCAGATCAATGGCCCGTTCGACTCCGTAGCAAAACCCGAATTGCTTGGCCAGGCGGATGACCGTTCCGCCCTGCTGCATCACGCCGCCCTGGGCCCGGATGCGTTCGACCGCCTCGCTGCGATAATGGCTCTCCACCTGGGCCTGCACCCGGGACATCACATCCGGAGTGCGGAGATTCACCCGCGCGGGGCGTGGGACTGCTGCGGCGTCGGTGCTCAGGGTTCGTCCCTCCGGTAGTTCATGGGTGTGGTAAAAGCAGAAATCCCCCGGTTGTCAAATCCCCACCGTTCAGGGAAGCGCTATCGCAGGAGCGGAACGTAGGTGCCGATGAGGTTGGTGTTGCCGACTTGCTTGGGGAGGAGGACTGAACCGTCGCCGCCTTTGCGGAAAACGACGAATCCTTTGTTTCCGTAAGGTTTGGCGGTGGGGATGAGCGGAAGTCCGCCCTTGGCGGTGTTGGTGAAGTTCGCTGAGGTGAGTAAAACGGTATCAACATCGGAGTTCTTGCTCACGGCATAGACGCGCACGGCGGTGTCGGACATTGCTGGAATTTCTCCGGGCGGAATAACCCTTCCCGGGCCGGAGAGGAGTTTGCAAAAATCGTTGGTGGACAGGTAGGCGGGGACGAGAAGTTTGGACCAATTCGAGAAGGTGCCCCCCGTGTCGCCGGGCCAGCCGAGGTTGGTGTCCTTAGTGGTCTCGCCGTCCAAAGCCATCTGTGTGGTGACTAGATGGAGTTGCCGCAGGTTGTTGAGCGCAGGCACTCCACGAAAGCCTGGGGTGCGGAATGCGGGAAGGGCGAGGAAGACAAGAATACCGATGATGGCAAGTGCGACGAGTGCCTCGATCCAAGTGAACCCTGAAGTGCCGGAGGGCTTGATGGTCACAAACGAAGTTTCACGCATGGCGGTAAGTTGGTCAATGGCGTTCCGCCCCAGAGAGTTGACCATCGCGGCTTCGCGTGAGCCCGGCATAAATCTTCTCTTCCCCTTGGTGCTCCCCGTGTCTTGATGGTAATACCAAACGCTCATGCTCCGCTTCGCCGCTCCTCAATGGTTTCTGCTGCTGCCGTTGCTGGCGTTGGTGGCCTGGCGGTTGCCGCGGGCGCGATTGTGGCTGCCGTTGCGAGCGGGGTGTTTGTTTCTCCTGGTGCTGTTTTTGGCGGAACCGCAGATCCGGCGTTCGGGGGCGGGGCTCGATCTGTGGGTGCTGGTCGATCGTTCTGCGTCTGCAGCGGAAGTGGTGGAACCGCGCCGGGCAGAAATTGAGCGGTTGCTCGTGGCGAACAAGGGGGCGGAGGATAGGATTTTCTTTGTCGATTTCGCGGCCTCGCCGGTGCTGCGCGAAACGGCGGCGTCCTTCGAGTCGAGTCTGGCCCAGACGCGGTTGCGGCTGGCGACGGAGTTTGCACTCGGGCGGATGGAGTCCGGGCGGGCGGCGCGTTTGCTGGCCTTGACCGATGGCTTCAGCACGGAGGATCTGGGAGGCCTGGCCAATCAGTTGCGCGAGGCGAGGGTGCCGCTGGATTTGCGGCTGATGACGGGTGAAAG
The DNA here is from genome assembly GCA_049317925.1 of Terrimicrobiaceae bacterium. GTDB lineage: Bacteria > Verrucomicrobiota > Verrucomicrobiia > Chthoniobacterales > Terrimicrobiaceae > CAMASH01. Next base: position 3,877 of record JBMOHI010000144.1, on the reverse strand, counting down.
CGGCGACGATTACCGGGTGGAAAGCATCCGTGCGCCGGAACGGGTCCGTCCCGGGGAGGGATTTCTCATCGAGGTGCAGGCGGGCGGGACGAAGGATGGCGAGGTGCCGTATGAGGTTTCGGCGGATGGCGCCGTGGTGGGCACGGGGACGATGACATTTCGCGGGGGTAGGGCCAATGTGCGGGTGGCCGGACGGTCGGTGCAGCCCGGGGCGCGGCGCTATGAAGTGCGGTTGCTGCCGGCGAATGATTCGCGTCCGGGAAACAATATGGCATGGAGCTGGGTGGAGGTGAGTGAGGGTCAGAGTGTGCTGCTGATCACGGCTTATGCGGATGATCCGCTGGCCGGCGTGTTACGGGCGCAGGGGATGCAGGTGGAGGTGGTGACGGACTCGTTGCGGTTGCACGCGGGGAGTTTGAGCGGAGCGCGGGCGGTGGTGATCAACAACGTCCCGGCGCACAAGATTCCGGCGGAGTTTCTGACGGCGATGGATTTTTTTGTGAACGCGCAGGGGGGTGGACTGATGATGGCGGGGGGCAAGTTCAGTTTCGGCGCAGGGGGATATTTTCAGTCGGCCATTGATGCGTTGCTGCCGGTCTCGATGGAGTTGCGGGAAGAACATCGCAAGCTGGCCATCGCGATGGCGATCGTGCTGGACCGTTCGGGCAGCATGGCGGCGGGGGCGGGTCCGGGGATCACGAAGATGGACCTGGCCAACGAGGGCGCGGCGCGGGCCATCGAGTTGCTGGGTCCATCGGATGCGGTGGCGGTCTTCGCGGTGGATAGCGAGCCCCACGTGGTGGTGCCACTATCGAAAGTGGGCGGGGATGCGGGCAAGATGGGGTCAGACGTGCGGCGCATCCAGAGCGCGGGCGGGGGGATTTTTGTTTATCAGGGACTCGTCGCCGCGTGGGACGCGCTGCAGAAATCCCCGGCGGGGCAAAAGCATGTCGTGCTCTTTGCCGATGCGGCCGATGCGGAGGAACCGGGGGAATACAAGGCGCTGCTGGCGGAGATGGTGGCGAAGGGCGCGACGGTGAGCGTGATTGGACTCGGCACGGCGGGGGACAGCGACGCGGCGTTCCTCATGGATGTGGCGGCGCGGGGAAATGGTCGGATCTTTTTCAACGCGGACCCGTCGCAGTTGCCGGGGATTTTTGCGCAGGAGACGGTGGCGGTGGCGCGGTCGGCGTTTCTGACCGATCCGGTGGCGGTGGTCGATGCGGGCGGCTGGTTGGAAATCGCGGCGCGTCCGTTGGCCTGGCCGGCTACGGTGGACGGGTATAATTTGAGTTATCTGAAACCGGACGCGGCCGCGGCAGCGGTGACGGGCGATGAATACAAGGCTCCGCTGGTGGCGTTCTGGCAGCGCGGGGCCGGACGGGCGGCGGCGGTGTCGTTTCCGTTGGCCGGGGAATATTCGGAAGCGTTCCGGGCCTGGGCCTCAGCGGGGGATTTTGAGCAGACGTTGGTGCGATGGCTGTTGCCCGAGGTGCCGCCGCCGGGGGCGGGTCTGCGCACGCGGGTGGTGGGGGAGGATTTGGTGATTGATCTGCTGCACGACGAAAGCTGGACGCGGAGGCTGGCGGAGAATCCGCCGCGGCTCTTGCTGGCGGCAGGCGCGGACGGGAAGGCCTTCGAGGTGGCTTGGGAGAAGATTGAGCCGGGACGCTATTCGGCGCGGGCAGCGATCCCGCCGGGAGGCTGGCTGCGAGGCGTAGTGCAGACTGGAAAGGAACGCTGGCCGTTCGGACCGGTGGCGTCGGGGGTGGACCCGGAGTGGAATTTTCCGGCGGAACGCTTACAGGCGCTACGCGATCTGAGCCGGCAGAGCGGCGGTCGGGAGATTGCGGATCTGCGCGAGGTGTGGCAGGCGCCGCGGGAGGCGGAGTTTTCGGATTTGGGGAACTGGATTCTGGCGGTTTTGCTGCTGACGTTTCTGGCCGAGGTGGCGGTCACCCGCTGGCGGGGCGGGGCGACTGCATAGGCTCGCAGGCGGGACGGCGGCCCAAGCCGGATTCTAAGATTCCTCGTCCTCGCCGGGCGAGGGCTCGTTTTGTTGCTGCTGCATGTTTTCGAGGACATCGGACATGTCCTCGACTTCGTCCCAAACTTCGTGGCTCACGTAGATGGGGGCTTTTTGCTGGGTGGCGAGCGCGATGCAGTCGCTGGGACGCGCGTCGAGTTCGATGATTTTTTTCTGCTGGAGTTCGTTCTCGGCGGTGATGATGAGACGGCCGAAATAGGTGCCGCTCTTGAGATCGTTGATGATGACCCGCTCGACTTTCGCACCGACCGCGGCGAGGACAAGGGCCATCAGATCGTGGGTGAGGGGACGTTCCTTGCTCGCGCCGCTCAGGAACATATTGATGGCGCTGCCCACGCTCGGATCGACATAGATCACGAAGATCTTTTCCTCGTTTCCGACGAAAACAGCCACCCCGGCATTGGTCGGAATGAGGGCTTTGACCTGGATGGGAATCACCGGCTTGCTCATGGGGCGGCCGACGGCTGACGCTTAAGGTAGGCGCGGGAAAGGGTGACGTATCGCTCGGCCCAGACGCGGATGCCGGCTTGCTCCTCGGGGCTGAGGACTTTTTTGATTTTCGCGGGTGAGCCGAGCACGAGGGAACCGGGCGGGATTTCGGTGTGCATGGTGACGGTGGCATTCGCGCCGATGATGCAATGGTCGCCGATTTTCGCCCCGTCGAGAATGATTGCGCCCATGCCGATGAGCACTTCGTTGCCGATCTCACAGGCATGGACGATAGCCTTGTGTCCGATGGTGACCCATTCGCCGATGACGGCGGGTAAATTGTCCGCCACATGAACGACCGAGCCGTCCTGCACATTGGAATTCGCGCCGATCGAGATCGGGGCGATGTCTCCGCGCAGCGAACATCCCGGCCAGATGCTGGCGTTTTCTCCCACGGTCACGTCGCCGGTCAGAAAGACTCCCGGTGCGATGTAGGCGGAGGCGGCGAGACGCGGCGCGCGTCCGAGATAAGTGGCGATCTGTTCCTCGAAAGTCATGGCGGCAACATAGGCCTCGTCCATGCAGGCGGCAACACTGCTTGTCCGGTGTTTCTCACGATGGATGCCGGGACGTTTTCCGGTGTTGACACAGGCCGCTCTCCGGACATATCACTCATCTCCTCACGTAAACCTTTCAAGCCTTCGTCACATCTCATGAATAAATTCGAACTCATCGTAGCCGTCCAAAAAACTCTCGGAACCAGCAAAGCCGACGCCGAACGCGCGGTGAACGCCGTCATTGACGGCATCAAGGCCGGAGTCAAGAAAACCAAGAACGTCCAGCTCATCGGATTCGGAACCTTCAAGGTTGCCAGCCGCAAGGCCCGCATCGGCGTGAATCCCAAGACCGGGGAAAAAATCAAAATCAAGGCCTCCAAGACGGTGAAGTTCGCCGCCGGAAAATCTTTCAAAGAAATCGTGTAGGGATTTCCCCCCCAACACCGAGAAAACCCGTTTTGCTGCAAGGCAAAACGGGTTTTCTCATTTTTAGACCTTTTTTGCTTGGGCTGATGCGTTCTTAGGCGCAACGTTTCTCTTCCTATGAAATCTCCCATCAAAGTTGCTGTGACCGGTTCCGCCGGCCAAATCGGATACGCCCTTTTGCCCCGCATCGCCTCCGGTGCGATGTTCGGCCCGGATCAACCCGTGATTCTGCAGTTGATTGAGGCGCCGGTGGAGAAAGCAATGAAGGCCCTTGAGGGCGTGGCCATGGAACTCGATGACTGCGCCTTTCCGTTGCTGCAGGGCATCGTGCTGACCGATGACCCGGCGGTGGGTTTCCGCGACGCGAACTGGTGTTTGCTCATCGGGGCCAAGCCGCGCGGGCCGGGCATGGAACGGG
>JBMOHI010000143.1:0-5708 GCA_049317925.1 Terrimicrobiaceae bacterium | reverse complement strand
GCGATCTGGCCATCGAACTGGCCCCGCTCGGCATCACCATCAACAACATCGCGCCCGGAGCCATTCAGACTCCGATCAACGCCAAGCTGCTCAACAGTCCGGACCTCTTGAAGGCCCTTTTGAGCAACATCCCGCTCAACCGTCTCGGCCAGGGCAGCGACGTGGCCGGAGTGGCCTCGTTCCTCGCTTCCAGTGACTCCGATTACATCACGGGAACAACCCTCTTCGTGGATGGCGGGCTGCTGTGGAATTATTCCGAGCAATAGGGATCGCGGACCTCAGTGCATTTCCACCGCGACCGAGCCGACACCGGAGCGGAGATAACTGAATTGCACATTCGGATGATCGGCCAGTAGCGACATCGGGACGGAGGCATCCACGATGCGTTTGGAAATCATGAGGGCGCTCAGGCGGATGCCGAACGGATTGTCGTGATGACCCGGGTGCCAGATGCTGACTTTGTCGGCTTTCCAGGTTTCCACGGGCCCGACCGTGCAGGCGTGAGTGGGAACAAGATTCACATTCCCGCCGCCCGAAGTGCGGGCATTTTGCACGATGGTCACGGGATGCAGCTTCACGATGCGGGTGCCGAGTTTGCGGTATTCCTCGGGCGAAGGTGGCGCATCCTGATAGGCCCCTGTTCGGGGCAGCGGGTCGTTGAAGGCCCAGTGTTTAATCTCACCCTGACCTCCCTGCATAACCACACAACGCACCGAGTCGTAACTCGCGCTGTAGGCCGCCAGGTCTCCGGAGGGAAAATGTTTGTTGGCTTCGGGCAGGGCTAACTCGGGACGGATGCGGTCGAAACACAATTCGTTGTCGCATCGGGCAAAGGACAACGGATGCGTGACATCGACCGGCTTTCCATCGACCAGCCACTCATCCATGCCCCAGAAATGGGCTTCGTGTTTTTTGAGGTCCAATCCCAGTGCGTTGACCATCAGTGCGACGATAGGAAGCTGTTCGGTCGGCCCGATCGGACCGCAGATGCCGGCGGGGTTGTCGGGGGTCGACTGACTCCACGCTTCGATGTACTCGAGAGCCTGGGCCGCATAAAATTCCTGCACCGTATCATAGAATTTTACCGAAAACCCCGGACGACTGAGTTGCTGCAGATCCGCCGGGGTGAGTCGCGCGGCATCATCAAGAATTTTCCCATCGAGGGTGGTGTAATCCCACCATCCTTCGGCGAGTTTGCTGATTGGTCGTGGCATAGTGTGGTGTGTGGTTAGCGGTTGAGATCGTGAACAAAATTCTTCAGAAGGTGCGGCAACGGGTCAAAGTCGGTCGGACAGAAACCAGTGATGGAATGGCGGCACCAAGCTTCGGCAAACTCAATGTCCCGTCCCCACGTTGCCAATGCTCGGCACTGCCTGACCATCTCGTCAGAAGGAAGCGTCATTCCCTGGCTGTCCCCCAGCCAAGCATTCTGGCTCTCGTGACAGTCCAGCATGCAACGCTTCATTTCCATGGTGGACGCGACGTCAATGAGGAAGTCGGGCTGGAAGGCGACATCGAGGCCGTCTTTCAAACCATGCGGAGGCCCATGATAAATGCGGGCCGGAGCACCGTAGGGAGGCCGGAGCGGCGCGGTGGAAAAATTCGGCATCGCGCGGCTGAAGGCGGCCGTGGTGATCAAGCGGCAAACGTTCTGATGGTCCTCCATATAATCCGCCGGGGAATGGGTCAGTATGATCTGAGGCCGGATCGAACGCACGACCGCGCTGACCGCAGCCAGCGACGGCTTGTCGTAAAAGACCTCCAGATCGGGAAAGACCGGAGAATGAATCTCCGCCCCCGCAAGGGCGGCGGAGCGGGCCGCCTCGGCCGCGCGGAGGCGGATGATCTCTTCGCGCGATTGCGTGAGGGTGCCGCAGGCTCCGTCGCACAGATTCCACATGTGGATGGGACAGCCCGCTTCTTTGAGAAGGAGCAGGGTTCCGCTGAAGAGAAACTCTACATCGTCGGGATGGGCCACTGCAGCCAGAACCACAGGATGATCGAGAGAACTCACGCAAACTACACTAGAGCCAACCGGCGATTTCGTCTTCCACGCCTTTGCCTCATTCTGATACGCAGTTAACAAAGCCCATGTCGGGATCCCCATCGATTCTTGCCCATCCCCTAATCGAGCCGCTTCCGGAAGCGCGCCAGACCGGTTTGCGCATCAAATCGTTTCAGAAGGACTGCGTGGATTTTCACTGGCACTTTCATCCCGAGATCGAACTGATCCATGTCAGACGGGGGAGCGGAGTGCGCTACGTGGGACGGTCCTTGCAACCGTTTTCCGCGGGCGACTTCTGCCTCATCGGCGCGAATGTTCCCCACGCATTCGGATCATGTCCGGCGGAGCGCCGCGGGGCGGAATGGATGGTTGGACACTTTCTGCCCGAAGTCTGGGGAACGACATTTTGGGAGTTGCCCGAAATGCGTCGGGTGGCGGGATTGCTGGCCAAGGCCCAACGCGGTATCCGCTTCGATGCCGGCGAAACCTCCCGGTGCGTGGAGATGTTTTCCCAATTGGAGCAAACTCCCGCCGGAGCATTGCGGCTCGGGACCTGGCTGGAGATTCTCGATCGTCTGGCGCATTCACGCCGCCAGCGGTGTCTCAATCCCGTATCAACGATCGCTGGCAAAACTGACGCCCGGCTCCAGAGAGTCCTTGCTTGGGTGGAGGAAAACGCCGGCGACCCGGCATTGACCCAGGCCAGAGCAGCGCAAGCGAGCCGGATGTCCCCGCAGGCCTTCTGCCGGTTCTTCCGGGAGGGAACAGCGCGGACGTTTCAGCGCCACGTCAGCGAGGTTCGGGTGGCGCGGGCCTGTGTGGGATTGCTCAATAGCAATCGGGGCGTCAGTGACATTGCCTTCGAGGCCGGCTTCAACAATCTCTCCAATTTCAACCGGCGTTTCCGCGAGATCACCGGATACACGCCCCGGCTTTACCGGCAGATGGAGGGAGGTTTCGCCGGGAAAAAGATTGAAGGAAGAAAGAAGACCGGACACCGTCCGGGCGTTTTCACGAAGCCGAGACAGTGAGTTCGCGGGCATCCCCGCCAGCGCTCCGCTCGCGGGCGCGAGCCCGGTTTGCGGTGAACTTCACCCACAGCCACATGACGCCGACATAGGCGAAGGCTCCGAAGGGAATCAGAACGCCCTCCCACGTGGGGTAGATTCCCAGCCAGACTCCGGTCCAGGAAGGCAATTCCAGGCCGGGGATCGGGTGAACCGTCAGCCAGCCGATGGTTTGGAAGATACGCACGGTGGATCCCAGAAACGTAAAGAGCACAAAGACGACCAGGACGCCGGTGACCACGAGCATCTTGCGATACGGGAGCTTTGCCCCGATGGAGAAAACAGCGAAGCCCAGCGCTCCGATCAGCAGCCCCCCGATGGCCAGGCCAATGAGCACGGGGCGCATGCCCGCTTCGAGAATAAGCGATTGCATGAACAAGGTTGTCTCGAAACCTTCGCGGAAAATGGTCATGAACCCGACACCGACCAGGGCGAGATTCTCCCAGCGTGTGTCGCGTTTGCCCTGGGCGGATTTGCTCAGATCACGCAGGCGGGCATTCCAGCCGGTCCAATAGTATTTGTGAAAAACCCAATTCGTCACCATGAGCAGGATGATTACGGCAATGATGGAGATCACCGCCTCGAGGGTTTCGCCATAACGGGAGAGCCCCTGCAAGAGCGTCCGTGAAACAGCGAACAATGCCGCGCTGGCGGCGAGGGCCAGCCAGGCTCCGACTCCGATGCGGTGGCGGATGCCGGCGTTCTCCGGTCCGCGTAAACCAGCCAGGAGAGCCGCAAGAATCACCACAGCTTCCAATCCTTCGCGGGCCACAATCAGGACCGTGCTGATGGCGGCAGCGGCGGGCGACAGGCCCACTTTGACCAAGGCCGCGCATTCCTCCAGCGCGTTGAGGGCGCGCTGATAAGCGGCAGTTAACTCCTCCCCGGTGACGCGACCGTCGAGAGCGGTTTTGATGCCGAGTTCGCCGTTTCCGCCATCAAGAAAGGTCTTCTCCGCGCGCAGGGCCAGCGCCGGATCACGCGGCAGGGCCCGGGATTCGATTTCGAGATCGAAATTGATGTAGGCATCGAGGCGGAGCTGCTCCGCCTTACGCCATTGCTTGTCCTGCGCCGCGGCGAGGGACTGGCCGAGGAGCGAGCGGACTTCCAGCACCGTCTCCGTGACGACATCCGAGGACATACCGGGGCGTTTCAGGGTGAGGCCGAAGTCACCTTGGAGCAGCGAAGAAGTGTTTTTGACCAGGGACTCGACTTCGGCGAGAGCGACTTTGCGATTGATGGCGAGTTCCAGCTTTTCCAGGGTGGCAATCAATTCGGGACCGGATTTTCCCAGGGCGGATGTTTTGGTCTGACGCCAGACGGGCATGAGTTCGTTGACGATCTGCTGAACCTGGATGGTGAAAGTCCTGGCCTCACGGTATTCGAGGGGAATCACGATCTCGCCGTCACGAACGCCGGACTGGTATTCCATCGGAATAAGACGGAGCAGTTTGAGCACGATGCGCTCGCGGCGTTCGACATCTTCGGGTGTGAGAAGGTTGGGATATCCGGACTCCAGCGCCAGACGCCAAGTCGCGAGGAGCCTGGGAACCTCGGCGGAGTTCTCGCGGGATGCGGTCAGCAAAGCAGAGAAACTCTGATCAACGACCGGGACGGTTTTCGCTTCGGCATTGGTGGCCAATTGCAAAAGGGAGGCCGGAAGAAGAGACAGACCTTGAATCTCAGAAGCGCGCGCCGTGATCAGGCTTGGCGTGGCCCGGCCCTCCTGCACCAATCGCACGAGGGCGTCGGACTTCTCGCGGGCCCGCGTGAGTTGCCAGATGACATACTCACGGGCAAGCAGGCGACTGACCTCATCGCGCTGATTAGCGCTGGCTCCGAGGCGCTGAAGGGCGAGAGCTCCTTCGACGGAGTTGGCATATTTGGGAAGCTTAATGATCGATCGCCACTCGCGGGCGGCTTCGATCTCGCCCGCGCGCTGATTGGCCAGCATTTCCAAGGCGGCGACGTGTTGCAAACGGGCTTGCAGGAAGCCGAGCGATGCGGCCGTCTCCAAGGCGTCATCCGTTCCAGCGACAAGCGGTTCCTGCCAGAGCCGGAGCGCTGCGGGATCGGTGACGCTGCGGGAAAAGGCAGCTTGTGCCGCGATGAGATTTTCGGCCAAGGCGGGACTCCAGCGATCGCCGTGGATGTCGAGCAGGACTTCATCAAAGGCACCCTGCAAGGCAGACGAATCATCGATAACATCCGCACGGCCGTTCAACGCGCAAACCGCGGCAAAGGCCAAACCTATCAGAAAATTTCTCATCGCGTGCGGGGGAGCGTCATCCGGCAACCTTTACTCCGGAAACCGCCGCGCTCTGTTCGATCTGCGGCACAAGCTTGTCGGTTTTCTCCTTGGCCTGGGTGGCGAGTTCGTCGATTTCCGCGCCCTTGATTTCGCCCTGCTTCTCGCGGTCGTCGATCTTGTCGAGGAAGGCCATAATTTCCTTGAATCCCGATTTCACCGACTTGGCCAGGGCTTTGTCCTTCTCGGCCACACCATTGTCCACCGCCTCATACATCACCTGACAACTGCCCATGATGCCGCGCATATCAGAAACGCGGCTCACGGCCTGAAAGCGGCCTGATTTTCCCTCGGAATAGCGCGATTCTTTCCAGTCCTCGAAATAATC
>JBMOHI010000142.1:0-5719 GCA_049317925.1 Terrimicrobiaceae bacterium | reverse complement strand
AGGACGCGCAGATGTCCGGCAGGTCGTCCGGCGCGAACCCCTTCTCCAAAAAATACCGCACGGAAGTTTTCAGTCCACTGAAGCTGAAATTCCCATCGCCGGACCCGATCATGCTGCGGGGAAAATCAAAGCGTTTGGGATCTCCCTCCCGCGCCAGGCGGTCGATTTCCGCTCCGCCCGGGTAACCGAGGCCCAGCATCTTGGCCACCTTATCGAATGCCTCGCCTGCCGCATCATCCACCGTTCGGCCGAGAAGGATGTATTGTCCGTGACCGCTCACATCGAAAAGAAGCGTGTGGCCGCCGCTGACCACCAGAGCCACATGCGGGGGAATACTGCTTTCGCCAAAAAAGGGCGAAAGCATGTGGCCTTCGAGGTGATCGATTGCGAGAAAAGCTTTGCCGGCACCGAGAGCCAGGCCCTTGGCCGCGGACGAGCCCACCAGCAGTGCGGCGGCAAGTCCGGGCCCGGTGGTCGCGGCGAAGGCGTCAATCTCAGCGGCGGCCAATCCGGCCTCCCGCAGCGCGTCGCCGATCAGACCAGGCAGGATGGCCAGATGGTTGCGGGAAGCCACCTCGGGCACCACACCGCCGTAGGGCGCATGAATCTCCGCCTGCGACGCGATGAGATGGGACAACACTTCGCCATGACCGCGCAGAATGGCCACGGCCGTTTCGTCACAGGACGTCTCAAGGGCGAGAACGACGTGGCTCAAGAGCTTTTCCCGGCCGGTTCAGCTTTCGGGGGTTGCTGACGCTGAACAAAAATCAGCGTGCCCTGCAACACATCCACCGCGCGGGACAACTGGGGATCGTTCTCGGTCGAAACAACCCCGTGTTTTCCGAAGCCCTGATCGCGGCGGGACTCCAGCAACTCGAATTCCTGCTGTTGGGTGAGAAGAGCCCGCACATTGGGCGAAACACCCACTTCGTGAATGACCTGCCGGCTCGGGGTAAAGTATCGCGCCGTGGTCATGCGCATGGCCGAGCCGTCCGGCAGCGGCATCACACTCTGGACCGATCCTTTGCCGAAAGTCGTTTCTCCGACAATGATGGCACGGTTCAAATCCTTCAGAGCGCCCGCCACCACTTCGGAGCCGCTCGCGCTGGCGAAGTTGACCAGAATGGCCAGCGGATACTTCCGTTCGTTGCCGTAGCGCGACGTGGTTTTATATTCGCGACCCGGAGCCCGTCCCTCCGTGGAGACCACGACTTTTCCCGGCGGCAAAAACAGTCCGCTGACATCCACCGCGCTACTGAGCAAACCGCCGGGATTATAGCGCAGATCGATCACGAGAGCCTGCATGCCCTCCTTCTCCAGTTTGTCCACCGCCTTGGCCAGTTCACCCGCCGTGGGTTCGTTGAACTGCGTGATACGCACGTAGCCAATCTTCGTGCCGTGGGGATCCTCGGACGGCAGGATCTGGGCATCCTTCACGCTCTTGACCTTGATCACTACGCGGGTGAGTTCGTAATCCTTGATCTCCTTCGTGCTGGGACGCTGAATGGTCAGAGTCACTTTCTGTCCCGCATCGCCCCGCAATGTATCCACCGCCTCGGGCAGGGTGAGTTTCTCGGTGGAGTTTCCGTTGATGCGCAGAATCCGGTCCCCCGGTTTCAATCCGGCTTCAAAGCCGGGCGTGTCCTCCATGGGATTGACGATGGTGAGCGCGCCGTCCTCCATGGTCACGACTACGCCCAGGCCGCCGAACTCGCTTTTCGTATCCTCCTGCATCCCGATAAAATCCCGCGGATCCATGAACTGGCTGTGCGGGTCGAGTTCCGCCAGCATCCCGCGCAGGGCACTGTAGGTCAGATCGCGGAAGGAGATTTTTTTGTCATTCACATAGTCCTGGCGGATGAGCTGCATGGCCCGCGCCAGCACCTGCACGTTGTCGTAGGGCGATTCCGGATCGGATTCGCGAGTGGCAGCCTGCTCCTGGGCCCTGGCCGCGGAAACGGCGCAAGCGAGCAGAAAAATCGCGGCAACTTTTCGAACCATGCCGAACATTACCACATTCCCGCCACTTGCAAAGCCGCTCACGATCCGCCCGTGACCTCCAGCGAGAGATCCACCGCCCGGGCCGAATGGGTCAAGGCACCGACCGAGATCAGATCCACTCCCGTCTCGGCAATCTGGCGCACCGTTTCCAGGTTCACGCCGCCGCTGGCCTCAAAGAGCAGACCCGGTTTGCGCAAGGCGACCGCCTCCCGCAGGATCGAGGGGGACATGTTATCAAGCAGGATCACATCCACCCCGTCGAGAGTCAGAAACTGCCGGACCTGATCCAAAGTATCAGCCTCGAGTTCGATGCGGATTTCCGGACACTCGGATCGGGTCCGATGGATGGCATTCTGCAAATCCGCGAGGGAGGTTCCAGCAGCGAGATGGTTGTCCTTCACCATCACCATGTCGTGCAGGCCGAGCCGGTGATTGGTTCCGCCACCCGCCACCACGGCAGCCTTCTCCAAGGCCCGCCAGCCGGGCGTGGTTTTTCGCGTGTCAAGAATCCGGGCCGGCGTACCGCGAACGGCCTCGACATATCTCCTGGTCAGCGTGGCAACACCGGACAAACGCTGGAGAAAATTGAGAGCGGTTCGCTCCGCCGTCAGAATGGAGGAAGCGAGGCCGGCCACCTCCAGAACCACGGAACCTGCAGTTAGATTGGCCCCATCTGCTTCAAGCGTCTCCACGCGAACGGCCGGATCAACCCGGTGAAAGACTTCCGCAGCCACGGCAATCCCTGCCAGAACACAGGCTTCGCGGGCCACGATGCGTCCGGTGGCGGTGCGTTCCGATCCGGTGAAAAATTTTGTAGTGACATCCCCGGAGCCGATGTCTTCCGCCAGCGCAAGCGCGATCAGATCGGCCTCAAGCGGCATGACCACTGTTCTCCACCGGCCCGAGACCGAGAAGCTGCCGTTGCCAGCGCATCAGCACCGGCGTGGCCAGGTCCAGCGAGGCGGCCTCGAGGGCATTGCGCGGCGCGATGATCGAAGGGTCGAGATCCAGTTCCGCCGCAACCTTGTCGCGGACTTTTTTCAAACTGTCGAAACGCTCGGTCTGCTCGCGGGTCGCGCGGGGACGCCGGGTCTTCGTCGTGACCGGCCATTCCTTCTCGGGAATGTGCTGGGCCAGCGCCATGACCACTTCAAAACTTTTCCGGCGGCGCGAGCTCATGCGCAGGGTCGAGTAGGGCTCGCCGCGGTCGGCTTTCTCCGCGATGCGGACCATTTCCTCATTGTTCATGACATGAAACGGCGGACGGTCCCAGGCCTTGGCCTCGCCGTCGCGCCAATACCAGAGCACGCGGAGAATCGATTGCGCCCGCGGACTCAAGGCCGCGCTACCGGAGATGCGCCAGGCCTGGGTTTCGTCACGTTCGCGGGGTTCACGGGCAGCGGCGATAAGGCGGTCGCGGGATTCGATGAACCACTCCCAGCGGTGCAGACGCCGCAATTCGGCCTCAAGGATCGCCGCCAGCGGCAGCAGATACTTTGTATCGCTCATGGCGTATTCGAGCATCTGATTCGAAAGCGGACGCAGCGCCCAGTTTGCCTTTTGCGAAGCCTTCGAGAGTTTGACATCGAAATGCCGCGCCACCAGGGCCGCAAGGCCGAGTTCCTTGTATCCGCTCAAACGCGACGCGATCATGGTGTCGAAGATATCCGTCACGGCAAAGTTTCCGCTCCGGTGCAGCAGGCGAAGGTCGTAATCCGCGCCATGCAACACGAGGCGTTTTCCCGCCAGAACATCGTAAAGCGGCTGCAACGGCATTCCAGCCAGGGGATCGACCAGGCAATTCTCATGCTCGGTGCTGATCTGGATCAGGCACATCTTCTCGAAGTAGCTGTGCAAACTGTCCGCCTCGGTATCGAGGGCGATCTGGGAAAGAGGAGCCAGCCGGTCAATCAACTCGGCCAGGCCCGCGGCGTCCGCAATCAAGATTCGGCGAGAAATTTATCGGGGGAGAGCGGATCTCCGGCCCGGCGCGCACGGGGCTCGCGGACCTCCGTGATGCCATCGGTGGGTATGGTGACAAACGGCCCGCCCGCCAGCGGAGCCGCTTCGGTGAAGGCCACTTCCGGCACATCGCTCGGCTTGCCTTCCAGGGGAAAATCCTTCCGCAGCGGATAAAATGGATAGCCCTCCCACATGAGGATGCGGCGCAGGTCGGGATGGCCGTCGAAGCGGATTCCCATCATGTCGAACACTTCACGCTCATGCCAGTCGGCCGTGGGCCAGATGTCGGAAACAGAAGGAGCCACCGGGTTATCCTCGCCCGGCACGATGGCCTTCAGACGCAGATGCACGCCGTCCGCCAGCGAGTACAACTCATAAACCATCTCAAAACGCGGATCCTCGCCGAAGTGGTCGACGCTCGAGATATCGAGGAGATAGTCGAAGGCCAGTTCGTCGCGACAGAATCGCGCAATCTCGCGCACCGACTCGATTTTTATCGAAAGCGAATTTTCCCCGCGGAATTCGCCAGCTTTCAGGATGGAATTGGCGAAACGCTCTTGCAAGCGCGTGACGATATCCTTCGCGGTCATAAGGCGTCCACCAGCGAGCGTTTTTGGTCCTCCAGCGCATGCTCGCCCATGATTTTCTTTTGCAGCTTCATCAATCCGTCGAGGAGCGCCTCGGGGCGCGGCGGACAGCCGGAAATATAAACGTCCACGGGCAGCAAATGATCAATGCCCTGCAGCACCGCATAGCTGCGATACATCCCGCCGCTGGAGGCGCAGGCTCCCATGGCGATGCACCATTTCGGCTCCGGCATCTGGTCCCAGATCCGTTTGACCGCCAGGGCCATCTTGTAGGTCACCGTGCCGGCCACGATCATCACATCGCTCTGACGCGGGGAAAACCGCATCACCTCGGCGCCGAAGCGCGAAATGTCGTAGCGGGAAGAGGACGCCGCCATCAGTTCAATGGCGCAGCAAGCAAGGCCCATCGGCATGGGCCAGAGGGAATTGCTTCGCATCCAATTGATGGCCGCATCGACGCGGGTGAAGATCACATTCCCCTCGATCTTGGAATCGTAGGCGACGGGACTCGGTTGACTCATGGCCCCAACCTATTTTTCTTCTGAAAAGCGGCAAGCAAAAGTTGGAAAAAACCGGCATTGGCGGGACGCGGGCCCTCGCGCCCGTCGCTTCGAAACGCGAGCGCTTGAGTTTTTCCCCGCATCCTGTCAGGCATCCTTCATGCGCTTCCCGCACCTTTTCGCCGCCCTTCTTTGGGCCTGTCTATTCAGCTCCTGCGCGACCCGGAAGCCGGACCAGCCTGCCGAGGCCGCAGCCGTCACGCCGAGAGAGGAGGCCAAACCTCAAAAGCCAAAATCGCGTCCGGCTCTCATCCCGATCGCCCTCAATCCCTCCGTAGAGGAGAAATCCGAAACCCCCACCCCGCCTTCGTCCGTCACCGAACCCACCCGGGCGGAAAAAATCATCCGCTTGGTGGAGAACGGCGGCCTCATCCAGGCCGACCGCAACACTCTGGTATTTTCCAGATTCCGTCGGGTTCCCGAGGCCCGGGCCGGCCTTTACGAGGACGCCATCATTCTCGGCCGCCTCCGCCGACAGCTCAAGCAGGTCCGGGGATTACCAGGCGACGTTCCGGGTTCAGCCACCGTGCACGACGCCCGGGCTTATCTGGTGCTGGAAGATGTGGTCGGAGTCGAGCCGGCCGCAGGGGCGATTGACGCCGCCCTGAA
>JBMOHI010000141.1:0-5735 GCA_049317925.1 Terrimicrobiaceae bacterium | reverse complement strand
GACCGGGTTCCTGCGGCGGAATGTACACCGCCAACACCATGGCCTCCGCCATCGAAGCCATGGGACTGTCGCTGCCGAACAGCTCCGCCCAGGCCGCCGTATCGAAACATAAAGTGCAGGACTGCCACCAGGCCGGTGCCGCCGTGCTTAACCTGCTCAAACGCGGCATCCGTCCCTCCGACATCCTCTCGCGCGAATCCCTCGAAAATGCCATCACGGTCGTCATCGCCCTCGGCGGTTCCACCAACGCCGTGCTCCACCTCCTCGCCATAGCGCACTCCGCCAACATCAAACTCACGATTGACGATTTCACCCGTGTTGGCCGGCGCGTACCCGTCCTGGCCGACCTCAAACCCAGCGGACGTTTCCTCATGAGCCAGCTCGTGGAAATCGGCGGCATCGTTCCCATGATGAAGGAACTTCTCCGCGCCGGACTCCTCCACGGGGACTGCCTCACCGTTACGGGGAAAACCCTCAAACAGAACCTCTCCGCCTTCAAACCCTATCCGAAGGGCCAGGAAATCATTGCTCCACTGAGCAAGCCGCTCAAAAAGGACAGCCACCTCGTCATCCTGCGCGGCAATCTCGCCCCGGATGGCGGCGTAGCCAAGATCACCGGCAAGGAAGGCAACCGCTTTCGCGGAACCGCCCGTGTCTTTGATGCCGAGGAATCCGCTCTCAAGGCCATCCTTGCTGGCAAAATCAAAAAAGGCGACGTCATCGTTATTCGCTACGAAGGACCCCGCGGCGGTCCCGGCATGCGCGAAATGCTTTCCCCCACCAGCGCCGTGATGGGCCTCGGACTGGGCAAGGAAGTCGCCTTGATCACCGACGGACGCTTCTCCGGCGGAACCCACGGTTTCGTGGTCGGCCACATCACGCCCGAAGCTTTCGACGGCGGTCCGCTGGCCATCGTCAAAGACGGTGACACCATCACGATCGACGCCATCAGCCACACCTTGAACCTCGATATTCCAAAAAAGGAGATCGCCACCCGGCTGGCCCGATGGAAGAAGCCCAAACCCCGCTACCGTCGCGGAGTTCTGGCCAAATTCGCCGCCCAAGCGACCACGGCCTCACTCGGCGCGGTGACGGATGCGGGGCTTTAAATGACGCAACGCGAATGTCGAAGGACGAAGGAATGCAGAAAATCCGAGAATCCTCGCCGCTCTCGGGACCTTCCTCCTTTTTCCTTCCTTTGTCATCCGTCATTCTGAATTAGTCATTTTTCCCCATGCCCGAAACTCCCGCCTCCCCCGCTCTGGCCACCGCGTGTTTCCTGCACGCCGCCGCGCCGGATGCCGCCTTTCAAAACGTCCAGCTCTCATTGAATCTCGGCGAGTCCTGTCCGGCCGAAGCTCTTCGCGAGGCCTGGCAGAAGGTGGCCGACGGCCGCAGCATTCTCCGCTCCCATTTTTCCAAAGCGGCCACGGGCGAAACCCTGCACCGCACCCGCGAGGCCACGGAAGTTTCGTGGTCCACACTCGACTGGAAGGATGTTCCGCCCGCGGAGATCTCCGCGTTGTGGCAGGACGTGCAGGAGAAAGATGCCGTCCAGGCCTTCGATCCGTCCAAGCCCCCGCTCGTCCGCTTTCAGGCCATCGAGCTGCCGGGCGGACATTGCCATTTGCTCGTCACCTTTCCGAAGTTGCTGCTCGATGAGGATGCGCTTTTTCACATTTTGTGCGAGTGGATCGAGGCGCTGCAGGGTGCGGTTCCCCAATCGGAGGAAGCCTCCAACGGTCCGGAGCCGGCTTCGCCCGCCACGGCCGAATGGTGGTCGCGGTTTTTCTCGGGAAATCCCGGGCCGCTGCATTTCGAAGTTTATCCGAAAACTCTTTCCGGGGCCGCCAGTCATGCACGGCAGGAGCATTCCATCCTCCTCGACCGCGAGCAGTCCCGCGAGCTCAAGGCCCTCAGCCAGCGGCTTGGTCTGGCGGAACAGGATGTGTTTCTGGCCGCCTGGTCACTCGTTCTGAGCCGTCTCACCTCGCGGGAGGACGCCCTTATCCTCGCTAACTCTTCCGGGAATTTTTTGCCCGCCCGCATCCCGATCACAAACGACATGCGGATTGAGTCCTGGTTGAAGGACATCGCGCGGGGGGAGAAAGAACGGACCCAAAACTCCGCCATCAGTCTCGAGCGCGCCCTACTCCTGGCCGAACCGCCGCGCAAATTGCGTGAGTTTCCCGCCGCCTTCGTCTGGTCGCCCCCGCCGTTGAATGACCGCATCCACGACGTCTTTCCCCGTTGGATCAATTTCGACGCCCGCATCGTCGGCCCCTCCCAGTTTCCCCTCACCCTCCAGGTGCGCGATGGCAACAGGTTTCTCCTGCACTTGCAGACGGATCCCGCGCTGTGTCCGGCGGCCGAGGCGGATGTCCTGCTCCAGCGCGTGGCGCATGCGCTGCAATTCTTCGCGGACAATCCCGCGCGACACGTGGGCGAGGTCAGCATCCTGACTGAATCGGAAAGCCGCTCTCTCGAAACCGTACGGAAGCCCGGCACGTCCGAAGTCCCGCCGTCCGTCGAGAAAACCATCGCGGCCACGGCGGCGCGTCAGCCGGATGTGCTGGCCATCACCGGTCCGAACGGGGCCGATCTTTCGTTTGCCGAAGTCGATTCCCACGCCCGCTCGCTGGCCACCTGGCTGCGCAATGAAAATCTGGCCGACGGCTGGAACATCGCCCTTTGCCTTACCCCGACTCCCTGGCTGCCCGTGGCCGTGCTGGGGATTCTCCGCGCGGGCGACACCTGCGTGCCCCTCGGTCCCGGCTCCTCTCCCGCCTGGTTGTCCGCTCGGATCGAGAGTTCTGATGTCGAACTGATCATCTGCGATTCGCGCACCGCTCCGTTTTTTGACGGATCCACCCGGCGGCTTCTCGTGCTCGACCAACAATGGGAAACCGTCTCCGCCAGCACGGGCGGCGGCGAGGCCGCACCCAAGAAGAATGCCTTTCTCCTCACCGGAACGGAAACCGACGACGCCCCGGATTTGCGATCCTTGAGCCCCGACTTTGTCGCCTTCGCCTGTCAGCAAACCATCGCGGTTCAGGCTCTGGGTCCCGGCGACAGTGTTCCCCTGCTTTCCGTGGCAGGCACCGGAGCCTTTGTCGAAACCCTGCTGTGCTCCCTGATGTCCGGCGCGACCCTGGTTCTGCCCGAAGAGAACGATCCCCTCGCCGTGGTCGAAAACGGATCCCCCACCCATCTGCGGTTGTCTTCCGCGCAATGGCTGGCACTGACCGTGCGCCTGCAACGGGCCGGCGTTCTGCTGCCCGGTTCTGTGCGCGTGGTCAGCGTGGAAACCAACGGCACGATGGCCGGACGCCAGGCCTCGTGGAGCGCGGTGCAGAATGGCCATGCCACCGGCATCTTCTTCTTCAGCCCGTCCGGTCTTTCCGGTGCCGGAGTCCGGTCCATTTTCTCCGACAGCGAATCCTTCGCTGACACCGCCATCGGACTTCCGGGTGCCGGTGTGACCGCAAGCCTGCGCGATCCCGCCGGACTGTCCCTTCCGGCCGGTTACCCCGGTCGCCTCGATCTTTCATTCCCGCCCGCGGACGACGGCACCTATTCCCTTCCCGCTTGGCGCGACCATTCGGGCATTTTCCACTTTGTCACCGCCCAAGGCGATGCCGCTTGCCTCGCCCTCCGCAGCCATCCAGACGTCCTCGCCGCCCACTGTGCGAACGTGCAAACCGGTCGGCGGACGGAGTTCGGCGCCTGGGTAATTTTGCGGCCCGAAGCCACCGCCACTCCGGCCGATTTGATGCAAATCCTCTCCCGGCATCTGCCGGAAGACTTACGCCCGGACTTCCTGCTTCCCGTCACGGAATTTTCCCTGACCTCCGCCGGAGAGATCAATCCCGCAGCCCTGCCCCGACCGGTGGAGACTCCCGCCAGCCCCTCACGTCCGGAAACACCCTCCGCCCCGCGTCCCGCTCCCGTGGCCAAAGACTGGGAGCCACTGGTCCTCCTCCACAAAACCGCTGATGCCCCGGTGCTTTTCCTCGTCCATGATCTCGAGGGCGAAACCGAAAAATACCGCGCCCTGGCCGGTTTGCTCAAAACCGACTGGACGCTCTACGGAACGACAGCCCGCGGTTTGCACAACCCTTCCGCCTGTCATCTCACCGTCGAAACCGAGGCCGCCGCCCTGGTGGAAACCATTTGCCTGCTTGATCCCGACGGCCCCTACCATCTTTTCGGTTACGGCTACGGGGCCGTGCTCGCCATGGAAATGGCCCGGCAATTCCGCATCGCCGGACGCCAGATTCCTTACCTCGCCCTGGCCGGAGCGCGGCCTCCAGACAGCACCGCGCCGGATGATTGGAAACGCACTTTGTCGCGCGTCTTTTCCTTCGGTTCCGCAAAAAGCACAACCCCTCCGGCATCAGCCGGCACGCCCGTCGCCGCCGCCCATCTCACCGCCCTGAAGAACTACCACTCCCGGCCCCTTTCCGGTCCCGCCGGCATTGTCCTCGGCACCGACATGGGCCGCGACGTCGAGGAGGCGTGGTTGAATTCCGTGCCGGAAGCCATCGTGGAAACGATCAGCTGTCCCAACGCCCACATGCTGTCCGAGCCACCGGTCAAGCGCCTCGCCGTCATCATGCGCGAGTGGGTGGTGCCCACCGAGAATCCATGAGCAAAACCACCCGCATCCTGCTCTGGCTGGCTGGATGGGTGTTTTTCCTGATCATAGCCGCCATCGGATTGACCGCCCTCGCGGTCGGCCACTCCCGCCGGCAACTCGTGCAGTATCAGGCCTCGCTCGTAAAACGCGGCGAGCATTTTGATGTTGCCGCACTTGCCCCGCCCGACCCTCTCCTAGATGGCAACGGCGCGAACAGGCTCATCATCCTCGGCAAGGAGTTGGGCAATAAAGCCACTGCAGACCAGATTCGCTTCGTTCAGACCTCGGACGAGAAATCCCCGGGAAGAAGTATTGTCAAACACCGCGAAGAACAGGCCACCGTTTCAAGCAAACCGGTTCCTTGGACGGAAGTTCGGGAGAAATTCAAGCCCTTGGTCCCCTTGCTGGCCGACATCCGAGAGGCAAGTCAGTCGCCTCTCCTTGAGATTCAGCCCGACTACAGCAAGGGATTCGCCATGCAAATGGCCGGTGCCACGGAATCACTCAAAGCCGGACAGTTTCTCGCCCAGGAAGGCATCTTCTTTTTGCGCGAGAACAACGGCCCGGCCGCGGTTGAGAATACTCTAGCCATTCTCTGCCTGGCCCGCATGACGAATAAACAACCGATTCTCATCAGCAGCCTCATCACCGCGAGCCTTCTCGGCATCGCGCAAAACCTGACTTGGGAATGGATGCAATCCTCCACCGTCACTGATCCCGATCTTGAACTTCTGCAAAAAGCATGGGCGGAGGTCCGGATCACGCCAACCCTCGTTCCCATCTGGAGGATGGAAAGGGCCATGGCGATGCCCTATTTTGAGAATCCCAGTTTTACGGTTCTCACCGCCGCGTCCTCCTTCAGTTCGACACCCACCGTTTCCTCCCTGCCGAAATCCCTCGAGGAGATTCTTTCCATGGGCGGTTTCTTGGTTTGGGCCACCGTCTACCGCCACGCCGACGAGAAGCAATTCCTCGAAAACTATCAGACCCTCATCGACCTTGCCCCCGCCGATCCGGTCGCCGGTCCTTGGACACCCGCCTTGGAAACCAGCCGGAAACTGCAAACCCAACTCAACAGTTCGGGCTTCGAACGCCT
>JBMOHI010000140.1:0-5749 GCA_049317925.1 Terrimicrobiaceae bacterium | reverse complement strand
CCAAAAATCCCAAGAGTTCCAATCTCGCCTCCGCCCTCACCCAGCGCGGCCTCGCTCTTCAGCAAACCAAGGACTATCCCGCCGCTCTCAAAGATTTCGACACACTCATCGAAAAATACAAAGGCGCCGACCGCGAGCTCGCCCTGCAACAGAAAGCCCTCATCCTCGGCCAGCAGCAGGATTACAAGGGCATGATCACGGTGTTCCGGCAGTTGCTGAGCGATTTCCCCAAAAGCTCCGCGGCCGGCCAGGCGAACTTCTGGATCGGGTGGGCCGCGTTTGAGGAGAAGGATTACAAGGGCGCGCTGACGAACCTCGAAGCCGCCCGCAAGCTCGATACCGCCCAATACGGCGAACGCTCCGCGCTGCGCATCATTCTCTGCTATTATTATCTGCAAGACCGCCCCGGCCTACTCCGCACCATGGCGGAAAACAAAAACCTGAACATCCCGGTTGAGATCACCCGCTGGCTGGGACGCAAAAGCTTCGAAGAGGGAGACTACGCCTCGGCCGAACAGTATCTCCTGCCCGTCGTGCAGGACGCCAAAAACACCGAGCCGGAAGTTCTCATCGAACTCGCCGAAGCGCAGATCCGTCAGGGCAAAGGCAAAGCCGCCGCCTCAGCCGCCGCCAAATATCTCGAAACCGCCCGCGATCCACGCAGCCGCGCCCGTGGCCTCATTGCCCAAGCCAACGTCGAACTGGCCGACAAGAATTTCGATCAAGCCACCAAACTCTGCGACGAAGCCCTTCTCCTCCAACCCGAGGGCCGCCTCAATGCCGAGGGTCGTTTTCTTACCGGCGAAATCTTCTACGCCAAGGGCGACTACGACGGGGCCGCCCGCGCCTTCATGACCATCGCCGTCCTCTACGACGACGCCTCGCTCACGCCCCGCGCCTTGCGCCGGGCCGCCGAGGCCTACAAAAAATCCGACAACACCCTCGAAGCCCAGAAGGCCCTGCACGAACTGCAACAACGCTATCCGGACTTCGCAAAAGCTGCTAAAGTGTCCAAAGAAAACTAAATGAGACCGTTCGTTCGCATTGCCCTCCTGATCGCCCTTGCGGCCACGGCCTCCCCGGCCGGAGAACCCGTCCTCAACAAGCAAGACCTCGCCACCATCAAAGGCAGCATCCTCCTCCCGGAAGGATGGTTCCTTAAGGAAGACACCGATGAAGGGGTCACCATTTACCAAATCACCCGCGAAAAAATCGAAAAGGAAGGCGACCCGTTCACCACCGGCCTCATCGTCACCGTCACTCCCAAGGTGACGGAGCGCACCGAAATGAAACCCAGCGCCTACGCTCTCGACCTTCTTCCCTCCGGTGACGACGAAGGTGCCAAGGACATGATCAAGACCGAGGTGGGCCCCGTCAAAACCTTCCGCGCCGAATACTTCATCGAAGGCGAACTTGGCAACATCAAGGTCGTCAACCTCGCCGAGGCCAATGATAGCACCGGCACCCTCTATTTCCTGACTTGGCAGTCCCCCGAAGCGGAGGACGCCGCCCTCAAGGATACCCGCGAAAAAATCCTGTCCTCCTTCACGCTCGACCCGGCGTATTAGCTTTCGATGGAGGGCACTGCTTCGTCAGTGCCGAAACCGGAAATGTCCCTACCCGGGCGCCCGCCGGTTGAAAATGCGGAACCAATTGCCAAAATGCTTCTTCAACGCCTCCCGGCGTGAAAGATAACTTCCGGCCGGAGTCCCTCCGCTGCGCAGTGCTGCCAACAAATCCGCCACGCTCAGATTTTCCATCTCAAAGGCTGTTTCGCTGATGCCGACCGCCGAGGCGTGATGCGCGTCGCTGGAAGCCGTCATGGAAAGCCCGCGGTTCTTCGCATACGCATGGGCGTTGTCATTAAATCCGCGACTGGTTACGGCCGCGTTGAAAACCTCGATCGCCTCCAAGGGCAATTCATCAAGGAAGGTCTCGTGAATTCCGGCGCGCCAGCGGTCATACGGATGCGCCGGAATAGCCACGCCGCCACGCAGCCGGATGGCCTCAAAGACGTCATGCACGGGCTCGTCCCGCATCACCGGCAGGGTGGTGCCGATGCAGAGCAGATGCCCATGAGCGGTCGAAACCTCCATGCCGGGAACGACCAGAAATCCATCCACCGGCAGTCCATCCGCGCGCTCCAGGCCCTTTCCGAGCAAATACTCATGCACCTCGCACGAATCGTGGTCCGTGATAGCAATCCCATTCAAACCGCGGGCCCGTGCCGCGGCAATGAGTTCCTCCGGCGACGCGGCCGCGTCGGCGGAATAGAACGAATGCATGTGCAGATCGAAACGGTAAAGCATCGGAACGGACAATGAACGCGGACGGAACTGCTTTTGCAAATCCGGAAAGCCGGAGGCCTGAGAACGGATGGCCGGAAATTTGGTTTTTGACCTTCCGGCCCGGCGGGCGTGAAGTATGGGGTCATGAGCGTCGCTTTTAAAGAATGGGCCGTCATCTGCGAAGCGTTGGGCACGGGGCTGCAAAGCGTGATCATTCGCAAGGGTGGCATTGCCGAGGGCCGGGCGGGATTTTCCTTCCAGCACCAGGAGTTTGTTTTGTTTCCGACCTGGTTCCACGAGCAGTTGGGCAAGACCACCCTGCCGCCGGAAACCACCGTGCCAGAGGAACCGGGCGAGGAACTGGAAATCCGCTACACCGCCACCGTCGAATGGCACGGCTTGCTGACCGATCACGACAAGGTGGCCTGCCTGCGGGAATTCCACGTGCTGCATGACAGCGTGGTGGAGGAACGCTTTCACTACGACGGCGACGATGGGGTTTACGTCGCCTTCGTGCGGGTTTACCGGCTCGACCCGCCGCTGCGGCTTAAGAATGAAAAAAAATACGGCGGCTGCCGTTCGTGGGTGGAACTGCCGGAGATCGAAGAAACAGCACTGGTATCCGTGATCAGCGACGAGGAGCACGCGCGCCGGAAGACGCTGCTGGCGCAACTGCTCGGCTTGTAGCGGAATGGAGGGGCGCAGGCCCTTGCGCCCCAAAATTTCAGGGGGTTACGCCATCGCCAGCTCAATGCTTTGCTGACCGGGGCGGAGTTCAAAAAGAACCGGCACGTCCGTGCATTCCTGCAAAATTCCCTTATTGGTCTGCGTGGCGAACGTTTGCTCGTCCGACAGATTGTTGAGCACCAGCCCCGCGCATTCCAAACCCCGCGCCCGGATGCTCTCGATCGTGAGCAGAGTGTGGTTGAGACAGCCCAGGCGGTTGGCCACCACGACCAGCACGGGCAGCCCGATGATCGCAGCCAGATCGGCCACGGTCTTTTCTCTCGTGATGGGCACGAGCCAGCCGCCGGCCCCTTCCACCAGCCAGGACCGGCGCTGCGGACGCAGGCATTGAAACCAGGCCGCCAGCCCGTCCAGGTCCACCTCACGCTTGTCTGCGCGAGCGGCCACGAGCGGAGCGACGGGAAGATCGAAAAAGACCGGATTGATTTCGTCCGGCGTAAGTTGGCCGTCCGCCGCGGCACGCAGGATGTGAACGTCCTCGCGGGGTCCGCAACAAATGGGCTTGAGGGCGGCGGTGTCGAAACCCGCACGGCGCAACGACCGCGTAAGCAGGGCAGTAAAAAAGGTTTTGCCCACACCGGTATCCGTGCCGGTGATGAAATAGTTCACGGTTTTTTGTGGTGGGCTTCGGCGGCTTCGAGGAAGACACGCTCGAGGGTTAGCTCGGGCTTGCGGGCGGCGAGGAATTTCGCACCGGAGGCGGCGGCGAGTTCCGCGATTTTGGCCGCGAGTTCCGGCGGGGCATTTTCGACCAGGTATTCGGTCTGGCCTTCGATGGTGACAAGATCCTCCAGGCTGCCTTCGCGCATCATCACGCCGCGGGCCATGATCCCGACGCGATCGCAGACTTCCTGAACCTGTTCGAGCAAATGCGAGGTAAGCAACACGGTCTTGCCGCGTTTCTTCAACTCGAGAATCAGGTCGCGGATCTGCCGCGAGCCCAGCGGATCCACACCTGCCGTGGGTTCATCGAGGACAAGCAGGCGGGGGTCCTGAATGAGGGCCTGGGCCAGGCCGATGCGCTGAAGCATGCCTTTGGAATATCCGCCGACGCGGCGGTGGCGGGCGTCTTCCATGCTGACGAGGGCGAGGAGCTCGGAGATGCGCGCATCAAGCACCTTTCCACCCATGCCGCAGATTTTTCCGTAAAAACGCAGGGTCTCCTCGGCGGTGAGGTATTTGTAAAAATAGGGATTCTCCGGCAGGAAGCCGACGTCGCGATGACTGCGGTAATCGCGGCTGTCCTCGCCGAAAATTTTGGTTTCGCCATGGGTGGCGGTGACGAGACCGAGGAGAATCTTGAGGGTCGTGCTTTTGCCGGAGCCGTTCGGACCAAGGAGTCCATAGACCTGCCCCTCGGGCACTTCGAGATTGAGATCTTTCACGGCGACAACTTTCTGCCGCCGCATGGGAACCGGATACAGCTTGGTCAGGCCGGTGATGGAGACTGCCGGGGTACTCATGGAATAATCTGAAAGCCCCGGTGCGGGGCGGTGATTTCGATTTCGTCAATGTGCTCGGCGGTGATGTGTCCGGCAAGCGTGCTTTCGCGGATTTCGCCGAGAAAGCCCGCGACCTCCGCGCGGTCACCGCTCACCTGGAGTTCCACCCGGCCGTCCGGCAGATTGCGCACGGAACCCGTAACGTCGAAGCCCTGGGCGATGCGTTTGGCCGTCCAACGGAACCCCACGCCCTGCACCCGGCCTTCGTAAAAAACCTGGGTAGCTTTATTCCCGGACCTGGCCATCGCCGCGAATCAGATATTTGTACGTGGTCAGTTCCTCCAAACCCATCGGACCCCGTGCGTGGAGCTTGTCGGTGCTGATGCCGATCTCCGCGCCGAAGCCGAATTCCCCGCCATCGGTGAAGCGGGTCGAGGCATTCCAATACACCGTGGCGGAATCGACCTCGTTGAGAAACCGCTCCGCCGCCTTCGCATCGCGAGTAACGATGGCATCGCTGTGGTGCGAACCGTATTTTTCCATGTGTTCGACAGCACCCTCCAGGCTGTCCACCACGCGCAGGGACATGATGAGGTCGAGGTATTCGGTGGACCAGTCGCTTTCCTCCGCGGCGCGCAGGGGTTGATAGTTGAGGGTTGAGAGGTAATGGAAGGAACTCTCGTCAGCGTGGATTTCGATTTTGTTTTCGCGAAAAACCGGCGCGGCTTTTTCCAGAAATGCCTGCGCGACGTCACGATGGACGAGGAGCGTTTCCATGGCATTGCAAACGCCGGGGCGCTGGCACTTGGCGTTGACGGCGATGCGGAGGGCCATGTCGAGATCGGCCTCGCGGTCCACATAAACATGACAAACGCCATGGTAGTGTTTGATCACCGGCATGCGGGCGTGGCTCACCACGGCTTCGATGAGCGAATGGCCGCCGCGCGGCACGATGAGGTCGATAAACTTGTCCATCTGCGCCATGTGGCGGACGGCCTCGCGGTCCTTGGTCGGGATGAGCTGGACGGAATTTTCCGGCAATCCGCAGGCGGAGCCGCCGGCCTGGAGAGCTGCGGCGATGGCGATGTTCGAGTGTAGCGATTCGGAACCGCCGCGCAGAATGACGGCGTTGCCGGTCTTGATGCACAGGATGGCGGCATCACTGGTCACGTTCGGGCGCGATTCGTAAATGATGCCAATCACACCGATGGGTGTGCGGATTTTGGAAATTGCGATGCCGTTCGGGCGGGTCCATTCGGAAATGGTTTTTCC
>JBMOHI010000139.1:0-5787 GCA_049317925.1 Terrimicrobiaceae bacterium | reverse complement strand
GTGCCGCTGCACATCGGACAGGGCGAGAGGGTCGTGTAGAGCACACATTCCCGGTACACTCCGGCCGCCTGACGCCCCGCCTGTTGAAACGCGCTCATCTCCCCGTGCAGCAACGGGTCGCCTTTCTGAACCCGCATGTTGTGACCGCGACCGATGATTTTTCCCTGATGCACCAGAACGGAACCGATGGGGATGCCGCCCTCCGACAAACCCAGTTTCGCCTCATCGATCGCCGCCTGCAGAAAAGGATCACGCATGCTCACGATTTCATGACCCGCGGAAGAAAAAGTCGAGACCGGGATGGCCCGACCGGAGAAATCCTATTTGATGGAATTGATGTGCGAGCGCAGCACTCCCCGTTTTTCCATGGCAATGAACTCCTCGACCTTCGGAATCTTGAAACGCGGATTGGCCCGCAGCATTTTCTGATAGACCACTATCACGGCCAGGGTGCCGGCGTAGGGCTCGGGAGTGGAGGAATTTTTTCTCATTTGTTCCTGGAGGTTGCCGGCCACGAAAGCGGCCAGCAGCATCTGGCTGCCATCAGGGAGGCTCCGGCTTTTGGCCCAGGGAAGATAGCCCAGATTGATGAGGATCCTGTGGTCCGGCGTGGCCTCGGCAAACTCCAGAACCACCCGTCCGGCACTGCGGGCAGCCGAGGAAGACGGGTTCTGCAGCAGGGTGTTGATCGCATTCCTGGCTTCATCCTTGGAGATCGCCAGGCACGAGCCGCAGGGAAGAAAAAGGACCGCTGCGAGCGTGGCTATGAGGACTCGCGTTTTCATTATTTACCCCTCTGAAAAATACCATGAGCGGCGGCGGAACGCAATGACACGAATCCATCGTGTCAAAAAAAATCGTCAACCTAGAGGCACCTCCGGTTTGGCCAGCACGGCCTCCAGACGCCGGCGGGACATGGCCACATATTCGGGCTGGCATTCGATACCGACCCAGCGGCGTTTCAGGTGTTCGCACGAAACCGCCGTCGTGCCGCTGCCTAAAAAGGGATCCAGCACCAGATCCCCTTCCCTGCTGCTGGAGGAGACGAGGGCATCGATCAAGGCCAGGGGCTTCTGCGAAGGATGGCCGACCTTTTCCTGCGAGACTCCCTTCAACGAGGGGATGCGGAGAATGTTGGTCGCGTATTTCCCTTTGCGCAGATGGGCTTCGCGGGCCGCCTTGTCCTTGTAGCGTTTGTCCCGCCGATAAACTCCGATGGTTTCCTCGTCATAGGGCAGGCGGACGGCATCCTTATCGAAGAACGGTTTGCCCTCCGCCGTCGGGCGCAAAACGAGGATCATTTCATATTGCGGGGTGAAGGAATCCGACCGTTCGTTGTAACCAACCGCGCGGTCCCAGATGATCATGTCGTGGAACTGCATCTCGGAAGCCAGCCGCGAACAGGCGTGCAGCCAGACATGCTCCCTCTTGCCCAGTTGCCCGAAAACATAGAGCAGACCGTCCGGACGCAAGACCCGTTTGCAGGCGCGGACCCAGGCGACGGTCCAGTCGAGATACTCCGCCGGGCTGTGCCACGAGTTATCCCACTCCTCCTCCAGCAAAACCTGAAAATACGGCGGGTCCGCGATGATCAGCTGACACTGCCCGGGCTCCAAACCTTCGAGAACCTTCAAGGCGTTGCCCTGATGAAGAACGCCGCGGCCCAGAGCTTGGGAGGCCGAGGCGCGATCAGCGGCGGATTTTTTTGCCATGGGGGCCGATTTATTGCCGCCTTTCCTCCGCTGAGGAAATCAAAATCCGGGCCACCGCCGGATGCCGGGTGACGGCAACATGATTGACACCGGCTCCCACCCGCCCAAGCATCGCGGGCCATGAACCCCGCCATCCGGAAATTTCACCGTGTCGTTTCTCCCTGGCTGGTGCTGCCCCTTGTGCTCACGCTGGCCACCGGCGTCACCTACCGGATCGGGCGGGCCTGGTTCGGAATGCCCAAGGAAACTGGAGCAAAAATCCTGTCCGTGCACACCGGCGAATGGCTGGGAACGGCGGGCTCATCCGCCTACGTCCTGCTGGTGGGCGGAGGTCTTCTCGCTCTCGTGCTGACCGGTACATTTCTCCTGATCAAAAGCCGGGCCAAGGCGGGAGCGCGGTTCGCCCACCGGATTCTGGCTGCGATTTTGCTCCTGCCCCTCGCAGCCTCCGCGATCACCGGCATCGCCTTCAAGATCGGCGAGGAGTGGTTTCACCTGCCGGATAAGACCCTCGACCTTTTCATGACCATCCATGAAGGCGCGTGGCTGGGCCAGACGCTCAAGCCGTTTTACGTTCTCGTGGTCGGTCTCGGGCTGCTGGTCCTGGCCGCCACCGGCGTGCGGCTGACCGGGTTGTTCGCGCGGAAACCCAGCCACTGAGCCGGACAGGGTTCAGCGCGAAAGCAGATTTTCCGGGCGCTTGTCCTCGGGGGTCGGCTTGCCCTGCGGAGTGGGCATCGGCACTGGCCGGTCGCCCAACTTGGGCAGCAGTTCTTCGGGCGTCTTGGCGTTCGGGTCATAGGGCACCCCGCCGACCACCGCGATGGCGTTGTCTTGCTTCACCAGATAGGGGCGTTCCTTGAAGACCTGATAGGCCTGTTGTTTCTGGATTTTTCCATTCACATTGATGTGCGAATAGAGAAAGGCTCTCGGTGCGGTATTCTGGAGGATGTGGACCTGATTGGTCGCATCGATCACGACATCCGGAGAACCGAAGGTGATGAAGCGCCCGAGCTGGGTGGTGCAATAAATGATTCCGGCATCTTTGTCTTCGACCCGCAGATACAACATCGTGGTCTGGGGCAGACGGTGGGCCAGGATGGAATACGTGCGCGAGCTCCCCGCCCCGGCGCCTTCCGGCACGCCCACGGATTCCTGCCAGAGCAACCGGCCCTCGGTGATGTCGATGTTCAACTTCGGCGAGACAAACATCCGGCCGATCTGCGCGGGAAAAACGGCCGCCTGCACGCGGTAGGTGCCGAATTCGCTCAGGGGATAAAGCGGCGTCAGGTTGATGGTGCGAACCAGCTTCTGCCCGGACTCGATCGTCACGGGTTGGTTTTGATAGTCGGGATTGACCGGCGGAAGCGGGATTCCCGATGTTGTCTCGATCTGAAAGCTGAACCACTTGTCGCGCGGAGTATCAGCCAGCTCCAGCGTGCGCCCGGTCTGATTCGTAATCGTGACCGTGCACATAATCGGCTCGTACAGCATGTAGAGGTTCCGCTTAAAGGCGATATCCACCCGAACCTGGGCCTGGGCGGAAATCCCAAGGAACATCAACAGGGCGAGGAAAACCCGCCGGGTCGCGGAACCGGTCATTTGGCCGCCTTGTCGGGTGGGGTGTCGGAGACCGTGCGGAAACCGAGAGCCTCGTCGGCCTGAAGTTCAGTAAGCTTCAAGACTCGCCGGTCGAGAGTGTACTCTTTAGGCGTCCGCCAATTGCCCCCGCGGATCACCGGCACCTTGGCACTGCTCAACTTCGGGTCCACATCCAGCGAGGAAGTCCACTCGGAAACATTGCCCGCCATGCCCTCCACGCCGAAAGGGCTTTTGTCCTTCTTCATGGCGTCCACCGGCGACCAGGCATCCTGTCCGTCGATCTCGCCACCCTTTTTCGGATCACGGTTGGTATCATTGCCGCTATTGACCCACTTGGGTTCGTCTTCATTACCCCAGGGATATTTGAATCCCTCAGTGCCGCGGGCGGCTTTTTCCCACTCCTGTTCGGTGGGCAAGCGGCGACCCTTCCATTTGGCATACGCATAGGCATCATACCAATCCACACCGAAGACCGGGCAATTCACGTCGAGAGTCGTGTCCTTGTATCGCCCCCATCCCTTGGCCCGCGCATAGTATCCCAACATGGGGGGATCCAATTCGTTCATGTCGGCCCATCCCACCGGAATGTGCGATTTGCCTTTCGGTTGATCGGGATGCTCGATGGTTTTGAGTTTTTCAGGATGCGCCTCGATGTCCTGCAGGAACCGCGCGTATTGCCCGATCGTGACCTCGTACTCATCAATGTAAAATGCGGGCAGGGTGACTTTCTCTCCGCTCTGGTAGATGAACTCCCCGGCAGGGACGGCCAGCATGCGGTCAAACTCCCGCACCGAGCCGCCTTTCGGGCGGATCAGGAACCACCAAACCGAGCCCAGCGCCGCCGCCAGGAGGCTCAGTGAAATGACCGTATTGATAATCATGTTTTTCTTACGGCGCTTCTTCGCCTCCTCGACCATGCGGATGGCGGCACGCTCCTGGGCGTCGAGTTTGTAGGCGTCCTCGGGGGCGATCTTCGGCTCCAGCGCCTCCACGCCCCGGGCCAGGGCCGGCCAGTCCGGATAGGAGCCGGTGTTTCCCTCCGCCAGCGAAACGGCCAGATCCCGCACGCCCAGCGAGTTGGCCTGTTCGGGCAAGACCGAGGTAACGACGGCTCCAAGCCGGCCCATTTCCGCCCCGGGGCCGGAGTCCTGCCTGGTTTCGTAGGTCGCAATGTTGGCCACCCGCGGACGGTTCTGCTGGTCGAGCAGGATCGAGTTTTCGCTGATCAGATTGTGGGTGATTTTTTCGCGGGCAAAGTAGGCCATCACCTCGGAAACCACCTTCATGACGTGCAGGGCGGTGATCTCATCGAGCGCAAGACCGGCTTCGCGCATTTGTCCGAGCGAACGACAGGGAATGTATTCGCAGGAATAAAAATAAATTCCCCCGCTCTCGCCCGCTTCATAGACCGCGAAGATCGAGGGATGGGAGACATTGGCCTTCACGCTGGCATTGGCAATGAACTGCTGGATCTCGGCCGGATCCTGCGACCGGACGCGATCCAGGGTGTAGAAGCGCACATGCCGGCCCATGCTGGTCTGGGTCGCGCGATAAATTCCGCCCTGCGAACTGGTGCCGATTTTAGCCTCGATCTGATAATTTCCCAGCGTGGCTCCGACCAGTTCATCTGCGGGCAGTTCGATCTCTGCGCCGGCCGGAGCCGCCACGGGAGCGGCCTTTGCCGCAGCGACGGCAGGGCGGGCCACCGGACGCGCAGTGGCGGACACGGCCGCCTTGGCTACAGGAATGGCCTGCGCGACTTGCTTGGTCGCGGCCGGCGCGGACGCTACCGGTGCGGCCTGGGCGACGGCAGGTTTGGCCACCGCGCGGGGTGCCGGCGTCGCAGTGGGAACAGCCGCCTGCGCACTGGCCACGGGAGCCGGTGCCGCCACCGCCACGGCCTTCGGAACGGCCGCAGCCACGGCCACCGGACGCGGTGTGGCCACGGCGACCGCCTTCGGCGTCGCGGCCACCACGGAAGGTTTGGCTTCGTAAAGTCCGCGGATCGCAGCATCAAGGGCTTCGCCAGTCACCGGTTTGCTCAGCAACGGGCATCCCGCCATGCGGGCGGAATGGGCGGAGACGTCATGGGCCGAAAGAAAAACGGTCTTCATTTTCGGCAGATGCGGCAACAGCGACTCGCGCAGGGTCAGCCCGTCGGCGGGCTGCAAGAAGACATCGGTGATCAGCACATCGACCCGGCCGTTTTGATTGATCCACTCCACCGCCTCATCGCTGGTGGCGGCGACTCCGGGGGCGTCCCAGCCATTCTCGACCAACCACGTCGCCAGACCGGCACCAAGTCCGGGTTCGTTGTCCGCAATCAGAATCTTCATTCCGCGTTCTCCTTAGGCAGATAGAGCGGGAGCGGGAAATCCTTGGCCAGCTTGGACGGCTCCGAGCGGAAATCCTGCAACTCATTGTTGTAATACACCGCCACGACATAGCCGTGATACTTCCGGCCCGGGGACCC
>JBMOHI010000138.1:0-5798 GCA_049317925.1 Terrimicrobiaceae bacterium | reverse complement strand
ATTCATGCATCCATTGAAATGAAGCACTCCGCTTCCGCCTCCCCAAATGCGATTCGGCGGGACTAACAACCCCGGGCTAGGATTCCGGGGGAGAACCCCGCTTGACGCAATCACAGCTTTGATTTCTAGTGAGGCTTCTCCCCATGAATGTCCCTCCGGTTCAGAATCCTCTTTTGGATGTGACGTGTCCGGCTCCACCCGCCGGCGGTTTTCCGGGCTGATGCTGCCCGTTATTTTTCTCTGCCTTGCGATGAATCTCACCTTGCCGGCCCAAACCGCTCCGCAGATTGCGGCGTATTTCGGAAACAAAAAGGCCGCGCTCAGTTTGACCTTTGACGATGGCTTTTCCGCGGAGGTCGAGGACACCGTGGCGATCCTCGATCCTCTCGAAATCAAGGGCACGTTCTTCCTGATTCCCGCCTATATGGACGGATCACCCGAATCGGTGAAGTTCGTGATATGGGATCGGGTTTTAGAGCTGCAAAACAACGGTCACGAGATCGGGACGCATGGTTCAATTCGCGAGAAACTGCACGAGGCAACCGATGAACGTCTGGACACCTTGATCAACGGTTCATGGTCCCTCATTCGCGAACGAACGGGCGTTGCACCGGTGTCCTACGCTGCTCCGGGAGGTTCCGAGGTGGACCAGCGCGTGGAGAAAATTATCCGGCAGAACCACCAAAGCATTCGCAAGGCGGAGCTGTTGCCCGATGCGGTCGTCGCGGGGTATGGCAGCGCCGGTGAGCGGGTGTGGGAGGATAAAAAGACGCGCGCGCAAATCGAGGAAGCGATCCAGCACGGCCAGTGGTTCATCCCGATTGTGCATTCCATCGTCGGCGGCTATTCGCCTTTCCAGAGCAAGGACGAGTTCCGTCATCATTGTGAGTGGATCAAAAGCCGCGAAGCCGATCTTTGGATTGCGCCCATGGGGGTTGTCGGAAGCTATGTCGCCGACCGCGATGCCGCGAAGCTGGTCACGCGGTCTTCGTCCCGCAACATGGTCGTCTTCGCCGTGCAGCACCCTCACAGCCAGCCGTTCCGCCAGCCGCTCACCGTGGTTGCTCCCGCGCCGGCGGCAACTCACGCCACCGCCACCACGAGCGACGGCACGAAGCTGCCGGCCACGATCAAAGCCGGCAATATCCTGGTTCCCGTCTCCCAACCCAACACCGACATTTCCGTGGAATGGAGGTAGCCGTCCGATCCCAACTGACACACCTAAACCCTATGACTGATCCCTCACTCTCCTCCGAAAGACGTTCGCGGCTCTCTCTCCCCATCCTTATCCTGCCCCTGCTGGCCGGACTTGGGCTTGCGGGTTTCGTCGGAAAAGCCAGCGCCTTTGAGGTCATCAAGAACGTCAACTCGGGCCGGGAGCCCGTCGAAAAGCTCGTCCTCTTCGAAAAGGGAAAGCCCACCGATCATCTGGCTTTTTCGGACGACGAAAACTGCAAGTTATCCTTCACCCCTGACGGATCGATTGAATGCCGGATCCTTGGCAACGCCGCCATCAAGCCGCTGATCAAATGGAAAGGCGGCGGGCTGCCGGACTCGTTCAAGCTGAAGACTTACGAATACCTGATTCTCACCTGCCGGGTGGAAGGGACCAACAAGGTCACGAACAAGGACAAAACCAGCGACCAGCGTCCGGGCAACCTCTGGCTTCCCGTGGTTCTCTTTAATGCGGCGGGAGAAGTCCTCGGATCCGCCAGCCTGGCGGATGCCACGACGGACACCAGGACGCCGGACAAAACCACCGTTCTCAAATTCCCCATCGCATTGCTCACTTTCTGGGGACCGGGCAAGGGCGACGTCAGCGCCGTCGGTTTCAGTTGGTCGAAGACCCATGACAACATCAGCCGGGATTACCGGATCATCGTCGACAAGATTGCCTTCGCCAACGACGAGTCACCAGCAACATCTCCATGAAAACACGAATCACCCTGAACGTTCTCGCCGGTCTCCTTTCCCTCTCACTCTCGGCCGGGATGGCGGCACCGAAAGCCGGAATCACTCCGACGGAAATCCAGAAAAACCTGGACCAAATCCCGGCGTCCGATCCTGCCGCCACCAACCCGCCCAAACTGCTTGACGCAGTCAAGGGACAGCATCCCCGGCTCCTGTTCACCGCCAGTGAAATCGAAACCCTCAAGGCGCGGATTCCCAACGATCCGATCCTCCAGAAAACCTACGAAGACCTTTCGGCCCGCGCGAAGAAATTCAAACTCCGTCCTGACATCGCGGACAAGCTGACCACGGACGATACCACCGCGCTGGCCACCGGGAACGGTCAATTCCCGGAACTCGCCTACGCCTACGCCCTCAATCGCGATCCCGCCGTCCTGCAAAGCATCATCGAGATCCTGGAAATGATGCTCAAGGAAGAACACTGGGCCCGCGTTCGCGAGCTCGATTCCAGCATGGGCGCCGCCTGTAACATGATGATGGTGGCCGTGCTCTATGATGCGGTCTACAACGACCTCGATCCCGCCCTGCGGACGCAACTCGCGCAGAAGATGCTCACCCACGCCCGGCGGCTTTATTACCTCGGCCACAAACAACTTGGCGTCGGCACGATCAAATACTGGCAGCAGGATCCCCAACCCAACCACCGCTGGTATCGGGCCCGTGGGTTGGCCTCCTGCCTGCTCGCGATCGCGGACGAAAAGGGCCTCGAGACGGACTACCTCCTGGAGGAACTCAAAAAGGAAATGGATTTCCTGACCAAGTGGTATCCCGAGGACGGCGATTGCCATGAAGGCTCAGGATACCAGGTTTTCGGTTTCCGCTCCCTCCTCGAGACCGCCCAAATGATGGACCGGAACCTCGGCACGGAATACACAAAGCATCCCGGATTCCAAAACGCCTGGAAGCAGCAGGTCTACTATTGGTTGCCGGGTGCGGGCAAGACCCTCTCGTTCGGCGACGCCCAGAACACCTCCATCCGCTACATGTATGACTGCCCGCCGTTCTTTGTCGGCCCCTCCCTCTCCCGCGATAAAAACGCCCAGGCGGCCTTGCTCGCCATGTTCCGGCAGGAATCCAAAGGCAAGGACGGCCAAACCACCTACCCCTGGTCCCTGCTGGCCTTCTATGACCCGACCGTGGGCGAGGGCGACATCAAGGCCTTGCCGCCCCATCATCTCTTCGCCGATCTGGGAGCGGCCTCCGTGCGCGACAACTGGGACAAAGAGGCTGTGGTCCTGGCTTTCAAATGCGGCCCCTACGGCGGATACCGGCTCAACGAATACCGCCATGCCGTTCCCGATGGAGAAGGGAATCCGCACTACGTGAATCTGGCCCACGACGACCCGGACGCCAACTCGATCGCCATGAGCATCGCCGGGGAATTCCTTTTTCACCCGGGACTCTACTCCACCAAGAAAATGACCGAAACCATCAGCACGATTACGGTCGATGGAAAAGGCCAGGTCATGGAGGGCGATTCCTACACCCAGCCCCTTCCGAAATACGACATGCGCAAGTTGTCCTACCTCACCGGCTGGAAGACCGGGGAAAAAGGACGCCTCATCGTGGAGGGCGAGGCGGGCAATGCCTACCGCTACTACGGGCCACCACCCGAGCCGGAAGACTCCGCATCCGCCGCAAAAAGCCCCGGGGCCGCGCCGGAACCGAAAAAGCCCAGCAGCCTCTCGGAATCCCTGCTCAAAAAATTCCGCCGCACAATCGTTTGGATGCCCGGCGAAT
This sequence comes from Terrimicrobiaceae bacterium, assembly GCA_049317925.1. Classification (GTDB taxonomy): domain Bacteria; phylum Verrucomicrobiota; class Verrucomicrobiia; order Chthoniobacterales; family Terrimicrobiaceae; genus CAMASH01. The sequence goes on along the minus strand of JBMOHI010000138.1, from coordinate 2,087 downwards.
ATATTCTGGTGCTTGATGACATCATTGGTTCCGGCCCCCGGAAGATCATGTGGCGGGGCACGGTGAAGAAAGCCCAGTTCACCAATCCGGACGAAGGTTTCTGCCAGATCACCACCGCAAGCGGCAAGCAGGTGAACATGCAGATGTTGGCCAACAAACCCATTCAGGCTGCCATCGACCATTGCTTCCTGGCGGGACGCTGGGGCAATGAGCTGATCCAGCAAATCCAATTCCCGATTGAAACCGATGCGGTCAAATACGCCTGCCTTTTGGATCCCTGGAATCGAAAAGCCTCAATGACGTTCACGGAGAACGGCGACACCGCCACGATCACGGTCAAGGGGGAGGGCTTCGACGACACCTGGACCTGGAAACCATCCAAGGATGAAACCACCCCGTCTTCCCTCGAAGGAAAGCGAGGCGGAGCCAACCTGATCGCGCTGACGGAAGCAGACACGGCGCCTCATGGGGAGTGAAGAACTACTCTTCGCAGTCGCCAGCCTGAGTCATCCTTGCCGGAACCGCGGCAGTCATCTGAACTGAACTCCTCCGCTTCCGACTTCAATCAATTTTTTTGATCCGCCAGTCCTTTGGGATCAAACTTTTGAATCCACTGCGCCACCTCGGAAGGGAGATCCTTGAGGCGATTATCAGCCACGGACAGGTTGCGGATTTTCTTCAGTCCTGCGATTTCAACCGGAAGAGTGGTCAGGTCGTTTTGGTTGAGGAGGAGTTCCTCGATTTCCGTGCAACGCCCGATGGCGGGGGAGATTTTTTTCAAGAGAGGCAGGGGCAGAGTGCGATCCCCGTAAAGATGAAGTTTACGCAGCGCGGTGAGTCCGCCGATGGCATCGGGCACCTCCGCGATTCCGCCCTCTTGCAGAAAGAGTTCCACGATCCGGCCGTCCTTTACCACCGAGACGCCATCGACCGCTTTGTTGTTCAAATTGTTCGCATCAAGAATTGCACGCACGGCCTTCGCGTCGGGATGAACCGCTGGGAGGGTTTCCGCCTGTTTAACCGGCGCAGTAGGTTTGACTGAGGCCGCGGCCGGAGCGGGCTTTTGCGCAAACGCTTCCTTGAGAACGAGGAGAAACCCCTTGGCCAGCATGCTTTCGCCGGCCGGGAGATTGGGGTGCACCTCGGCGGGATCCTGACTGTACTCGGGGCAATAGACATGGCCGACCCGGAAGTCGTCGCTGAGGATCGCGCCCATATCGTAAATCGGGGCCTTGCCCTTGAAACGCTCACGGACGAGTTCGCCAAAGGCCTGCGAGGCCGCGTTTTCCTTCTCATACTTCGGCCCCATAAAACCTGAGGTCACGTAGATAAACCGCGCATTGGGATACTCCGCCCGCCAGGCCTCCATCTGGGCCGCATAGGGTTCGATGAGTGCGGGTGTCGCGGTGTGATAGAAAACGATCACGGCGTCAACCGACTTGCCGAATTCGTGGGGCGGATCGTGCAACACGCGGTTCATTTCCTCCAACCGCTTTGTGTGCGGCCAGTAGGTGCCGAGGAAGTGGACGAAGTTGCTTTTTTGCAGGGCGTCCACGGGAATGACACTGACATCACCGCCAGCCTTGTTCACATCGAACCGTTGATACGAAGAGAGGAGATCGTATTTTTTGTCCTCGCGGGCCAGTTGGGTCAGACCCTTGAAAAGATTCAAACCGAACGACCGGCTGACCAGGAGAATCTTCTTCTGCCGGAGCATGTCCATGTCTTCGGCGGTGATTTCATCGAAGCGTTCCTTGATCGCCTTGGAATCCACGTATGGAGCTTCGGCTGACGAATCAGCAGACATGGCGGAGGGGCAGGCCATAGCCAGGACACCCAATGCGAGAACCTGACAATAAATGCGCCGACAAGAGATACGGGAGAGGGGAAGCTCGCAGTTCATTGTTATCACATGATTGATGCCGGATGGGTTCGTCAAGCCTGCCGTCACCGATTACACCCAATCTCTCTCTCGCACAATCGATCAAGCGCGGCTTCGCCAAAAGACCCGATCATCCCCTAGCGAAAGAAGCTGCACCCGGCGGGGGTCGAACCCACAACCTACGGCTTCGGAGGCCGGCACTCTA
>JBMOHI010000137.1:0-5846 GCA_049317925.1 Terrimicrobiaceae bacterium | reverse complement strand
TCCTGCGCCACCGCCGCCAATCAGCGGTTCTACGGCACCTTGCAATCCGTGACCGGGTGGGAAGTGACACTGGTTATTCCGGCCCGCTGGAAGGATGAGTTCGGCAACCGGCTGGATGAGCCCACCCGGCCGGAACTCGGGGATCGGGTGAAAAAGTTTCCGGTGCTCGTGAACGGAAACATCATTTTTCATGCATATTTGAAAAACTGGGGAAATTTTCTCAATCAGGGCCGGTTCGATGCCATTTACGTGAACCACGAACCCTACGCTGTGGCCACGGCGCAGCTTTGTCTGGCCAATCTCCGCCAGTCCACGCCGGCGGCTTTCGGATTTTACTCGTGTCAGAACATTGCGAAAAAATATCCGTTTCCTTTCTCCGCCATGGAGCGGATGGTTTACCGCCACAGTCCATTTGCTTTCCCCATCACGGACGCGGTGGCGGACGTGCTCCGGGCCAAGGGTTACCAGGGAACCTCCACCGTCTGCCCGTTGCCGCTCGACCCGGGCCAATATCGGCCCCGGGGCGAACCGGAGGATCGGGGACTCATCCCCAGGGCCGAGGGTGAGACGGTGATTGGATTTGTCGGCCGCTTTATCGAAGCCAAGGGCCTGCGAACCCTCGCCCTCGCGCTTTGCGAAGTGGCCGATCTTTCCTGGAAACTCGTCATGATCGGTACCGGCGAATTCGAAGCCGAATTTCATGGCATCCTGAAATCCCGCGGCCTCGGTCAAAGGGCGGCTTTTCTCGGCTACGTTCCGCACGATGAAACCCCCCGCTTTTTAAGCGCCTTTGATCTTCTCGTCCTGCCCTCCGAGACCCAGCCCAACTGGAAGGAGCAATTCGGCCGCGTCATCACGGAATCTCTCGCCTGCGGCACACCGGTCCTGGGTTCAGACTCCGGGGAGATTCCCAATCTGATCACTGCGAGCGGAGGGGGAATGGTTTTTCCCGAGCGGAATGTGCCGGCCCTGGCAGCCGCCTTGCGCAAAATCCTTCTCGATCCCGAATGGCGCCGGGAGCACGGGGTCCGGGGAATGGTCTGGACCAACTCCCACATCTCATTACAAGCCGTGGCAAACACAATGGCCGGAACCATCAATCATGCCGTGGAACGGAAGACTTCCCATGCGTTCGCGACTTCCTGAGCAGCTCTGGGCGCTTTCGCGCTCGCTTTACCGGAATAACCGGCCGCGGCTCTCCCGCGCGGTAAAAACAGTCAACTGGTTTTTGCACAAGTGCCTGCTTCCCTCCGAGGCCGTGGTGGGCCGGGACATCCTGCTCGAGCATTACGCCTTGGGCATTGTTTTGCATCCTCAAGTGACCATCGGGGACAACTGCCGGATTTTTCACCATGTCACCCTCGCCGCGGAATCCCCCATCGGTTCACCTCATCGCATAATCCTCGGCGACAACGTCACGATCGGTGCCCATTCCGTCGTAGTGGCGCGTCAGAACTCCAATCTCACTATCGGCAACAACAGTTTGCTCGGTGCCGGCTCGGTGCTGCTCACTGACATTCCGCCTTTTGAGGTCTGGGCGGGAAATCCCGCCCGTAAGATCAAGGACGTCCCGCGGACATGACCGGAGAGCGGCCGCACGTGCTGGAACTCGGCATGCATTTCGATCCCTCCCGCGGCGGAGCGGATCGCTACTTTGCCGGACTTCTGCAGGGATTGGAGAGTTCGGGCGAAAACTTCACCGCCGTGGCCTTTGGCGAGTCAGCCGGACGTCCAGAGGATTCCCGCCTGAGATCGCTGGGGCCGGACGGGCTGAGCTTGTGGAAACGCTGGTTCGCGCTCCGGAGATTGGGCGACCAGCTTGGGACGCCCTGCCCAGTCGTCGCCAGCCACTTTGCCCTCTATGCTTTTCCGTTGCTGGGCTCGTTAAAAAACACCGCGCATGTCGTCCACTTTCATGGCCCGTGGGCCGATGAATCCGCGGGAGAGAGACAAAATCCGTGGGTCGTCTGGATCAAGCGGTTCGTCGAGCGGCGCGTTTATGACTCGGCTGATCGCTTCGTCGTTCTTTCCCAGGCTTTTCGGGATGTTTTGAGCAAAAGCTACGGGGTGCCATCGCGGAAGATCGCAGTGATTCCCGGCGGGGTGGACACGACTCATTTCCAGCCCGTTGACCAACGGGAGGCGAGGCGCCGGATGAATTGGCCGGACGACAAGAAGATTGTTTTTTGTGTGCGGCGCATGGTCCGGCGCATGGGCTTGGAGAATCTTATCGATGCGTTTGGGCGGGTGGCCGCCGGGCAACCGGACGCCGTTTTGATTCTGGCGGGTAAAGGTCCCTTGCTTGCCGAATTACAAAGCCGCGCAAACGCGATCGGACTGGAAGGGCGGATTATTTTCCAGGGCTTCATCCCGGACGAGGATCTACCCGCTGCGTATTCCTCGGCGGATTTTTCCATCGTCCCGTCCCAGTCTCTCGAGGGATTTGGCCTGATCACACTCGAGTCCCTCGCTTGCGGAACACCGGTGCTGGTCACGCCGGTTGGCGGGCTGCCCGAGGCAGTGAATCCACTGGATCCTTCCTTGGTTCTGGCAGGGTGTCAGGTTGAGGATATCGCCGTCGGGTTGCGTCACGGGTTCTCCCATCCGCTCCCCTCCCGGGACCGCTGCCGGGACTATGTTCAAAGCAATTTCTCCTGGCCGGTCATTGCGCGCCAGGTGATGAGCGTCTATCAAGAGGCCGCCCATGATTCTCTTCGTTGACCAAAGCGGCCAGATCGGCGGCGCGGAATTGTGTCTGGCCGACCTCGCTTTGCATCGTCGAAATGACAGCCGCGTTTTGCTCTTTGCCGAAGGCCCCTTTGCAGACTTGCTGAGGGGGCGCGGCATATCTGTGGACATTCTTGCCCTTTCCGGTGCCTTGGCCCGGACAACCAAGAAATCCTCTTGGCAAACCCTGGCGGCCGGATTACCCGCCCTGGCCGGCCACACCCTGGCCCTCCATGGAGCATTTCGAAAGGCCGGCCTGCTTTATCTCAACACCGCCAAGGCGCTCCTGCAGGGTACCGCCGCCAATATTCTCCTTCGCCGGCCCTGCATCTTCCATCTGCATGATTTATGGGATGAGCGACACTTCAGCGCCACCAACATCCGGCTATTGGTCGCGGCGGCAAACCGTGCAGATGCGGTGATTGCGAATTCGCAAAGCGTGGCCGACACCTTCGTTTCCGCCGGGGGGCGGGCTCCGGTCCATGTGATTCCCAATGGATTTGATCCGGCGGCATTCGCCAACGTATCGCCCGCGGCAATTGCCGGTCTGCGCCGCGAAGGGAATCCGGGCGGTCATCCGGTGGTCGCGATCTTCGGCCGGCTTTCCCGCTGGAAAGGCCAGGACGTCCTGATCCGCGCGGCGGCTCTCCTGCCGGACGTCACGGTCTGGATCGTGGGTGATGCGCTCTTCACCGAAGATGACCGCACCTATGCCGCGGAGTTGCGGAAAATGGCGGAGAGCCTTGACCATCGCATCCGCTTTCTCGGCTTTCGGAGCGACGTCGCGGTCTTGATGGCTGCGGCCGACATTATCGTGCATTGTTCGGTTTCCCCGGAACCCTTCGGCCGGGTTCTCGTCGAGGGCATGCTGGCGGGAAAGCCCGTCGTTGCCGCCGATGCGGGCGGTCCGAAGGAAATCGTCGACGACGGAACAACCGGCCTCCTCGTTCCCGCCGGTGATCCTCAGGCCCTGGCTGCGGCCATCGGGCGGCTTGTTGCCTCCCCGGACCTCCGGGAACAAATGGGTCGCGAAGGACGCCAACGCGCGGAGCGCCTGTTTGCGCTTCCGGTCATCCTGCAAAAAACGGATAACGTCATTTCATCCGTATTGAAAAAATCATGAACCTCGTCCTCGCGCATGATTATCTGATTCAGATGGGCGGGGCCGAGCGCGTGGTCGCGGCCATGCACCGGCGATTTCCCCAAGCCCCGATTTATACCAGTGCGATCTGCCGCGAAAAGCTTTGGGACGACTTCAAAGACGCCGACATCCGCACCACCTGGCTGCAGTACGCGCCCGCCATCGGCAGCCAAACCCATTTCAAAAAATACCTCCCGCTCTACCCTGCCGCCTTCCGTTCCTTCGGCGAGGTCAAGGCCAGCCATGCCTGGATCAGTTCCAGCACGTTCGCCAAATACATGCGGTTCTCCCCGGAGACACGCACGGTTTGTTATGTGCATAATCCGACCCGCTTTCTTTGGCAGACCGACGAGTACCTCGATCATGAGGTCAAAGGTTCCCTCCTCAATCGCGTCGTGCGCTCCGCCGTTCCCATCTTCCGCCGCTATGACAAGGCCGCCGCCCGGCAGATGAAAGTGCTGGTGGCCAACTCTCGCAACGTGCAGGAGCGGATTCTCCGGTGCTACCAGCGCGATTCGCTTGTCATTCCTCCACCGGTGCAGACCGGCCGGTTCCGGGTCTCGTCGCAGGATGACGGATTTTTCCTCATCGTGTCGCGGCTGCTGGGCTACAAAAATATCGACCTCGCCGTGCGCACGTTCAGTCAGAACGGAAAAAGACTCGTGGTCATCGGCGACGGACCCGAGCGCGAGGAACTGGAGAGAATGGCGGGGCCTTCCGTGCAAATTCTGGGCCGCCTCCCGGACGCCGAGGTTCAATCCCATTTCGAACGCTGCCATGCCTTTGTTTTTCCAGGACACGAGGACTTCGGCATCACTCCGGTTGAGGCCATGGCCTGCGGCAAGCCGGTCATCGCGTTCCGGAAAGGCGGCGCACTCGAAACCGTAATCGAGAACGAGACCGGCGTCTTTTTTGATTCCATCGATCAGGGTTCGCTCTCCCGCGCCATTCAAGATCTGGAGAAGATCCCCTGGAACCCGGCGATCATCCGCCGGCACGCGGAACAGTTTTCCGAGGAACAATTCCTCGCCAGAATGGAAGCCGTGCTGCGCGGTCAGTAGGCCGACTTGGGCGGCCGGATCATCTGCAAGAAGGTCTGCCAGACGATGCGGATGTCGAGCACCAGCGACCACGTCTCGATGTACTCGATGTCGCATTCCACCCGGCGGACGATGTCCTCCCGCGTGAGCGCCTCCCCGCGGAATCCGCGGATCTGGGCCAATCCGGTCAGTCCCGGTTTGACGAAACCGCGGATGCGATAATTCGTCATGGTCTCGGCGAAGATCTTGTCATGCTGGGGCATGTGCGGCCGCGGTCCGGCCAGGCTCATGTGGCCGAGGAGCACATTAAAGAACTGGGGAAACTCATCCAGGCTGAAACGACGGAGCAGGCGTCCGGTCGGAAAAATCCGCGAGTCGTTGGTCGTGGCCTGCTCGGCGGAATCGCAACGGTCCGCATACATGGTGCGGAACTTGAAGATGGTGAATGGCTGATTGTCGATGCCGGACCGGTTTTGCTTGAAAAAGACCGGCCCGGGCGCCTGGAAACGTTGAAGCAGCCAGACAAAAATCATCAAAGGGGGCAGGACGAAACAGACCACCGGCAGGCTGAAAGCAATGTCGAAGATCCGCTTGAGCGCGCGATTGACCAGATTCTGCAAAGGCTCCTCCCGTAGTTCGATCAGATCGATGTCATCACAGCGAAAATACGACAGGCGGCGCTGCAGAAAAAGATCCAGGTCGTTGACCACCGACACGCGGCAGCCGTGAGCCTCCGCCAGCCGCATCCACCCACCGAGCAGCCGGCGGTCCCGCGGACTGCCCAGGATGAAGACGTTTCCGATCTGATGCTGTTTCAGAATCGTCTCCAGTTGGTCGGTATTCCCCAGCTTCACGATGCCGTCGGGCATGCTCTCCGCGGGGGCGTCGGTGACCATGCCGGAGGTCTCAAAGCCGAAGAGCTTCGCTTTGGAAAGGAG
>JBMOHI010000136.1:0-5874 GCA_049317925.1 Terrimicrobiaceae bacterium | reverse complement strand
CTGCACAATGACGATCAAACAGATTCTGACCAACAACTGGGGACCGAAGCTCGTGTGCCTGATTCTCGCGAGCGCGCTGTGGTATCTCATCAGCCAGACCGAGGGGAAAAATCCGTCGCGGCCTGATCGTCTCATGGCTCCGACCCCGGAGTCCAAACCGCAGCCGACGCCCACGCCGACTCCGAAGCCTTCTCCGACCCCGACACCCAAGCCCACGGCGACCCCGAAATCAAAGAAATGAGCGAACAACGAAAACTTTTCGGCACGGACGGCGTTCGTGGCGTGGCCAACATCGAACCCGTCACAGCCGAAACCGCCCTCAAACTCGGCCGCGCCGCCGCGCATATTTTCAGCAACTCCGGCGGACATCCCCACCACCACGGCGACCGCCGCAAGATTGTCATCGGCAAGGACACCCGGCTCTCCGGTTACATGCTGGAGAATGCCATGGTCGCCGGCATCACCTCGCTGGGCGTGGATGTTCTCGTCATTGGCCCGCTGCCCACTCCCGGCGTGGCCTTCATCACCCGTTCGCTCCGGGCCGACGCCGGCATTGTGCTGTCCGCCTCGCACAATCCCTACGAAGACAACGGCATTAAATTTTTCCGCCACGACGGCTACAAGCTCGATGATGCAGTCGAGAAGCGCATCGAGAATATCGTCTTCAGCGGCGAGATCGAAAACATCCGCCCCACTGAAACCAAGATCGGAAAAGCCTTCCGCATCGACGATGCCCTCGGGCGCTACGTCGAGTTCGCCAAGCAGAGCTTCCCCCGCGGGCGCACCCTCGAATCCCTCCGCATCGCCGTCGATTGTGCCAATGGCGCTGCTTACAAATCGACCCCCTGCATCCTGCGCGAACTCGGCGCCGAGGTTTCGGTTTTTCACAACACCCCGAACGGCACCAACATCAACGCCGATTGCGGCAGCACCCATCCGGGCCAGATCCAGCGCTTCGTCAAGGAAACGCAGGCCCACGTCGGCATCACCCACGACGGCGACGCCGACCGCGTCCTCCTCTGCGACGAGAATGGCGAACTGGTGGACGGTGACGAGATCATGGCCATCTCCGCCATTGATTTTTTGAAAAACAAGCGCCTCAACGGCGATACCCTCGTGGCCACCATCATGAGCAACTTCGGACTCGACGAAGCCCTCGCCGCCGCGGGCGGCAGAGTCCTGCGCACCAAAGTCGGTGACCGCTACGTCATCGAAGCGATGATGCGCGACGGCCACAATGTCGGCGGCGAACAGAGCGGACACATGATTTTCCGCGACTACGCCACCACCGGCGACGGCATTGTCAGCGCCCTGCAGATTCTGCGCATCATGATCGAAACGGGAAAACCGCTCAGCGAACTGAAGAAGGTTTTGAAAAAATATCCCCAGGCCCAGCGCAACTTGAAGGTGCGCACCAAGCCTCCCCTTGAGGAACTCGACGGCGTGCAAACGCTGCTGAACGAAGCCGACCAAAAACTCAACGGCAAGGGCCGGGTCCTACTGCGCTATTCCGGCACCGAACCGAAAATCCGGCTCCTGATCGAAGGCCGCGACGAGGCCCTCATCAACGGCCACGCCGACCGCATCGCCACCGCCATCCAGGAAGCCATCGGGGTGTAGTCCGCTCCGCGTCTCATCGGAAAACTCACGTTTTCCGCTACAAGAAAAAGACGATTCTAAACTTAATCTTTCGGGGCAAACCAGATTACGCTGTTTCCGGAAGGCTCTCCAATCAGGCGGCCGGCATCCAACAGCTCCGTATGCCCGTCACAAAAGAGCACCGGAGTGGCGGCCCGGACTTCCATCGGACCGCTTCTCGCCGACGGAAAAACGACTTCATCAGGAATGACCCAGGGCGTGTAGCCGGATACCCGCGTCATGAAAACCACCTGACCCGGACGGCCGAAATCCGTCACCCGCGCGGTGCGGTCCGTGGGATCCGGCTGGAGAAATTTGTTCATTCCATAGTTGAAATAGAAACTCTCCTCCGGAATGGCCTGCAAAGGCTTGGCGGCGGGATCCATCCATAGGGATTTGTCACCCGGCCGGGGCCGTTGCCCAACCGGACGGTCGGCCAGGGCCCTCTCGCCGATGTATTCCGGCAGCGAATTGTACCAGGCATTTCTCTGCTCCGGCACCACGGCGGACGAGCCGGTTTCCGGGAGCTGGTTCGCGTTGTCCATGAGGTGAAGATTCAGCGCAATGCCCCATTGTTGAAGGTTTTGCAAACCGGACACCTGGCGGGCTTTGGCTTGCAAGGAAAGGTAGGCAGGCACCATCGTGACGACCGCAGTCACCCCCACCGCGCCGGCTAGAAGCGTCTGCCACAAGGCCCGCCCGCCCACTCTTCGATCTCGTTTTTTGTCCATCCTCATTTTTTACGCATTTCGCTGGTTTGCGTTCTGAGGAGAAGCCGGGGAACACGTTGTTCGGTTCCCACGCGATCAAAGTAAGCACGTGGCATGCCAGACCGGCAATCGCCCGAGCCAACCGGATGGATTACGGCTTGGCTGTGCGGGTCAATTCCTCGCTCAGCTCATCGCGCTGCTTCTTGAGCTTGGCGGCGGCAGCTTTCTGATTTTTTTCCTGCGCGGTGCGGATTTCGCTGTTGAGGGCTCGGATCTTGTCGAGCTTTTCGGAATTCTGGCGATCTTCCTCCATGATGGCGGAGTCGGAGGTCAACGCCCCGGGTGCGGCCGGAACGGGTGACGGCGCGACGTCGGACAATTGCGTCTGCGGAGTGGCAAACGCGGGCGCTGCGGGGGTTGGCGAAGCCGGAATTTGCTCAACCACAGTCTCGGAGAAAAAGGTGCGGGCGTTCCGAACGGACACCCCGTTGTATTCCACGATGTAGTCGTCGCCCTCTTCGCCCAGCACAATCACCATCGCGCCCACCGGGAAATCGTGAGTTCCTCCCTCATCCATGGCTTGAAAGGCCGTCGCCACATAGACCACGCGGGCGGGCGTGGGGGTCGGAGTCTCCGTGGGCGGTTGAGCGATGGCGGAGGGCTTCGAAAGATTGGGAGCCGGGGTGGGAGCTGGCGATTCCTCCGCTGTTGGTGATGGCGCTGGTTCGGGAACCGGAGCGCGCTTGCAACCCGGGGAGAAAAGTAATCCAGCCACGGCGATAGCAACCGCGGCCCGCTTCGTTGCAGAGAGATTCATTGCGCGGAGGAATAGCATATTGCCCCGCTTTGCACACTCATGAAAAAGCGGACGCGACCTGCGGTCGCTTCTCCTGCGCTTCACGCCAGTCTTTGCAGAAGTTTCCCGTGAATACCGTCGAAGCCGCCGTTGCTGAAAACCACCACCACATCGCCGGACTGCGCGAGGGGCTTGAGTTTTTCAATGATGGCATCCGCCGTCGGTTCGTAAAAAGCGGGTTTGCCCTTGGCCGCGATGTCGGCCACGACTTTTTCGGGATTCAAACGATCTTCCGGCGCGAGCTGATCCAGCCGTGCGACCTGGGCGATGAACACGCCGTCGGCCTCATCAAACGCCCGCGGCAATTCCTGCTGAAAAACGGCCCGCCGGGTGGTATTGGAGCGCGGCTCAAAAAGCGCCCAGAGGCGCGAGCCCGCGTAGCGGCTGCGCAGGCCGGCCAGAGTCTCCCGAATCGCCGTCGGATGATGTCCGAAGTCGTCGATCACCGTGATGCCGCCCACCACGCCGCGGATTTCCTGGCGGCGTTTGATCCCCTTGAAGGTGGACAGGGCCTTTTGGATCTCCGCCACAGGCACGCCGTAGAAATGCGCGGCCGAAGCGGCCATGGCGGCATTGCGGATGTTGAAATCGCCGATCAGCGGGACCTCGAACGTCACTCCGAAGAGCTCGAATGACGAAACGCCGCGTTCATGCCGCGGATTGCGGATATGATTGGCGGCGTTCTCAGAAAAGCCGACCTCGAGAATCGGCGCCGGGCAGGTCCTGGCCACATCGAGACAGTTCGGATCGTCGGCGTTAAGGAGAACCAGGCCCTCGCCGGGAACAATGTTTAGCAAGCGGCGGAAGCTCAACTTAATCGCGTCGAGATTTTCGTAAATGTCAGCGTGATCGAACTCGATGTTGTTCACGATGACCAGCTCGGGCAGGTAGTGAATGAACTTCGAGCGCTTGTCGAAAAACGCCGTGTCGTATTCATCGCCCTCGATGATGAAATGCTTCGAGTCCCGCAAACACGCGCCCTGGCCGAGGTTGGCCGGAATTCCGCCGATCAGATAAGCCGGCGCCAGGCCCGCACTCTCAAAGATCCACGCCAGCAGCGATGTCGTGGTGGTTTTTCCATGCGTGCCGGTCACGACCAGATTGTGCCTGCCGCGCAGGAAAAACTGCTTCAGCGTTTCTGGAAGCGAAAGATAATACAGCTTGCGGTTGAGGACGTTCTCGACTGCCGGATTACCCCGTGACATGGCGTTGCCGATGACAATCAGGTCAGCCGCGGGAATATCCTCGGGCCGGAAACCTTTCGTAATCGTGACACCCTTGCCCTCGAGAAAGGTGGACATGGGCGGATAGACATTATCGTCCTGTCCGGTGACGGTGAATCCGTTGTCCCGCATGGCCGCCGCGACCGAACCCATGGCCGTGCCACAGATGCCGAGAAAGTGAATCGAAGTCGGAGGTCGGAAGTCGGAAGTCGGAAGTAAACTCATGAAATCAAACCCTACCTTATAGCACTTCCGACTTCCGCATTCCCACTTCCGACTTCAATATACGTCCTTGCGGTAGCGCTTTTCTTTCTTGAGCGCATCCACATATTCGATCGCTTGCTCCGGGGTTTTGCCTCCGACCTTTTCCACAACTTGGTGGATGGCCGTATCCACATCCTTGGCCATGCGCGCGGCGTCGCCGCAGATATAAAAGATCGCCCCGTTTTCCAGCCAGTCGTAGAACTCCACCGCGTTTTCCAGAATGCGGTGTTGGACGTAAATTTTCTCCGGCTGATCGCGGGAAAATGCCGTGGTGAATTTCGCCAGCGTGCCGTCCGCCTGATAGCCCTCGAATTCGTCCTGGTAGAAGAAGTCCGATTTGGCCTGCTGTTCGCCGAAGAAGAGCCAGTTTTTTCCGTTGGCGCCGCTGGCCTTGCGTTCCTGCAACATGGCGCGGAACGGCGCGATGCCGGTGCCGGGCCCGACCATGATCATGTTTGTGGCGGGGTTCTCCGGCACGCGGAAATGTTTCGCCGTGTGGTAGAAAACCGGAATCGTTCCCTCGCCATCCGCGCGCTCCGCGATGAACGATGAGGCCACACCCGCGCGCGGACGACCATGGGCGGTGTAGCGCACCACCGCCACAGTGAGATGAACATTTTCGCCCACGACTTTCCGCGAGGACGCGATGGAATAAAGACGTGGCTGGAGCTTGCGCAGGTTAGCCACGAATTCCTCCGGGGTAAAACTGGCCGCCGTGTATTCCAGCAGCGGATCCAGCACATCACGGCCCCACAGATATTCATCAAGGTTCGTCTTGAAGGCCGGATCGAGAAAATCCTTCAAAAAGGCAGCCGACGAATCCTTCTCCGCAATTGCGCCGAGGAGTTTCTTGTCCGGGACGGTGATGATATAACTCTTCGAGAGCGCCTCGCGAATCGGCACCGCAACCTTGTCGGCATTCGGCACGATTTCGTCTCCGCTGAAGCCAAGCCTTGCAAGCACCTGTTCCACCAGTGCGGGGTCATTGGACGGGAAAACTCCAAGCGAGTCACCGACTTCGTAGTCGAGGCCCGATCCCGCCAGCGTGATCTCAAAATGCCGCGTGTCTTTGTTCGACCCCTCCGCCGTCAGCTTGCGATTGACCGTAAGCGTGGCCGGAAACGGATTCTTCCGTGAATACCCTGATGCTGATTCCGTGGACATGGCTGGCGAGTTAAAAAGA
>JBMOHI010000135.1:0-5895 GCA_049317925.1 Terrimicrobiaceae bacterium | reverse complement strand
CGGGTGGAAAGCTGCGCGGCAAACATCGCCGGAACAATCAACATCGCCACCGCCAAAATCGCGCCGACCGACTCAAAGGCGCTCACCACCACCAGCGAAAGCGCGGTCATGAGCCCGTAATGCCAGACCCCGGTTTTCAATCCCATCGATTTTGAAAGGGCCGGATCGAAGGATGTGATCAGGAGTTCTTTGTAAAAGGCGAGGATGCCGATCATGAGCACCAGCGTAACCACCGCCATGCGCAGCACCGAAGGCGGGCCCAGAGCGACCTGTCCCCACATGAGCGGAGGTTCCAGCGGAACCAGGGCAATCTCTCCGTACAGAACACAATCCGCGTCGATATGCACCGGCCCGGCGGATTCCGCCAGACTGACGAGGGTCACTCCCAGCGCAAAGAGACTGGTGAAGGCGATGCAGATGGCCGAGTCCACTTTCACGCGTGTTTGCTTATGAATGAACTCGATGATCGCCACGGTCAGCAATCCCGCGGCCAGCGCGCCGGCAAACATTACCGGCGTGTCCACATGCCGGAAGATGAGAAAAGCCACGATCAGGCCAAGTAAAATACTGTGACTAATGGCGTCGCCCACCAGCGCCATACGGCGCAAGAGCAGATAGTTTCCCACCAGACCACAAGCCGTTCCGACGAGCACGCCCATCAACACGATCCAGATGCTGAAGGTGAACCCCTGCGTCCACGGCGCTAAGATAACGCGGTGAAAGTCAAAGGCGGGAATAAGCTGGTTCATGAGACCGGATGAATTCGGGCCGGGCCTCCGCTGTGAATGTCAGCGAGGCCGGGAATGAGTCGCCCATGCGGATCACGATGCGCGTAGTTGAGCCGTCTTTCGAGCAACCGCACGGTGTCCTCGCCGAGGATGTGCTCGATTTTGTCGGCGTCCTCATGCACGTGGTCGAGAGCATAGTTGGCCGCATGGGTCAGATACAATTCCCAGAGCCGGTGGTTCCGCACGATTTCGCAGGCCCGTTTCCAACCGTCCGGAGTAAACACCGCCGCCTGACCGTCTCCAGAAAGTGAGACCAGGCCATGCGACTTGAGTTTTCGGATTTCTGCGGCCACATCCTCAATGGCGTCGCGACGCTCTTCCGCCAATTCGCGCAGCGGAACGGTTTCCCCCCGGAAGCCGTCTTCCTCCAGCACATGATACATCGCCTTCAGCATGTTCTCACGCCCGATGCGGGCGGATCGGGAGCGGTGCCGCCACCATTTTGCCAGGACGCCATGCCTTGGACCCAGCAGCAACGCGGCCAGAAAAACCGTCGTCGCCGCCAGAACCATCAGAGGGCCGGTGGGAAGGTTCCGCCCCACGTAGGAAAAAAACGCACCCACCGCACCGGTGGTCACTCCGAACAGCGCCGACAAAATCAGCATCATTCCCAGGCGGTCGGTCAGCAGATAAGCGGCGGCCGCAGGGATGACCAGCATGGCGGAAACCAAAACGACTCCCACCGCCTGCAAGGAGGAAACAATGGCAAAGGCCAGCAGCACCATCAGCACATAGTGAAAGGCCCGGGCCGGTATGCCGGCGGACGTTGCAAAAGCCGCATCGAAACTCGTCACCAGAAACTCCTTGTAGAAAAGCAGCACGATGACGACCGCCGCCAGCGTGACGCCGCCCAGGAGCATCACATCACCGGGCCCCAAAGCAGCCGCCTGACCGAACATAAACTTGTCCAGACCACTTTTGTTTCCCCCGGGCAGATTCTGGATCATTGTGACCAAACAGACCCCGACGGCAAAAAACGAGGCCAGCACAAATCCCAGGGCAGCGTCTTCTTTCTGCCGCGTCGAATTGCGAATCGCCTGCACCAGGCCCGCGCCAAGCAGACCGGCCACCGTCGCTCCAATGAAGATCGCGATCGGATCCTTGGTCATGTTCCAGAGAAACCCCAGCGCCACCCCGGGCAGGACGGCGTGAGACAACGCATCACTCATCAAGGCAAGCTTGCGCACGACGAGAAATGCACCCATCAGACCACAACTGATGCCGAGCAGAATCGATCCAATCAAAGCGAATCGAAGCGACGGATCCTGCAAGGTGAAAAAGCGCACAGCGCGTTCAGCCAGCCCGGTTTCAGTCAATTCGCTGATTCGTGCCGCATGGACAAACTGGGGCAGGAGCAGCAACAGAAAGGCAAGGTTCCTCGCCTTCACTTCGGTCCGCCTCCCAAGGTCTCCACAACCTCCGAGAGAATCGTCAAACGCCCTCCATAGGTCGTCTGCAGCATCTCGGAGGTGAAGACATCCGCTGTGGGTCCGAAGGCCACCAACCGCATGTTGAGCAGCATGAGCATGTCAAAATAATCACGGGCGGAGGAGAGATCGTGATGCACGACGAGGACGGTTTTTCCCCGGTTCTTCAACTCGCGAAGAAGGGTGATGATAGCCGACTCGGTGGCGGCATCCACACCGACAAAGGGCTCATCCATGAGATAAAGGTCGCTCTCCTGGGCCAGGGCCCGCGCCAAAAACACCCGTTGCTGCTGGCCGCCGGAAAGATTGCCGATCTGACGTTTTGCATAGGGCAGCATGTGAACCTTCTCCAGGCATTCGCGCGCGATTTCGTGATCCTGCCGGGTGGGGCGTTGGCCAAGGCGCAGTCGCCCGTAGCGTCCCATCAGCACGACATCCATCACATTGACGGGAAAATCCCAATCCACCGATTCCCGCTGGGGCACATAGCCGACCCGCCGGCAGTTTTCCGCATAGGGTTTGCCGAACACCTTCACCCAACCGCTCGAAAGCGGCAGCAGTCCCATGATGGCTTTGATGAAAGTGGACTTCCCCGCACCATTCGGCCCGACAATCCCAATCAGGTTGCCGGCCGGCACGACCAGGTCGACGCCATAGAGCACGGGTTTCTGATGATAGGCCACACTCATGTCGTGGACTTCGAGGGGAGTGTCGGACAAAGGAATGGTCATGAGGGCTGCGTGCTATTTAAGCGCGTTGACGATGGTGGTCATGTTGCAGCGCACCATGCCGTCATAGGTTCCGGTGTCGAAACCTTCTTTGATTTCTCCAGGCCGCCCCATGGCATCGGAGAAAAGCTCGCCTCCCACCTTGACCCCGGCATCCTCAGCCACGCGACGGATCGCGGCGGGATTCACACTACTCTCCACGAAGATCGCCCTTACCTTCTGCTTTTTAATAAAGTCCGCCAAGCCTGCCATGTCCGCCAGGGCCGCCTCCGATACGGTTGAAACCCCCTGGAGTCCGACGACTTGAAATCCATAGGCCCGGCCGAAGTAGTTGTAGGCGTCATGGCTCGTCACCAGGATGCGCTGCCCCTCGGGGATTTCGGCTGCGGTGGCCTTGCACCATTGATCAAGTTGGGCCATCCGTTGCGAAAGCGCAGCACCGTTCTTTTCGAAGTCCTCCCGGCCTGCCGGATCCACTTCGCTGAGGCCCTTGACGATGGCCGGTATGGTTTGCGCCCACATGCTGACATCGAACCAGATATGGGGATCATAGTGCCCCTGGAATTGCGCAGGCTCCAGCAAGCGGTCTTCCGGCACCGTCTCGGTAGTGGCGTAAACTTTTTTTCCGGTTCGAGCCAGACGGGCGAACAGATCGCCCATGCGCCCCTCCAGCATCAGGCCACTGTAGAAAATCACGTCCGCCTGATTCAGACGGGACGCATCCTCGGAGGTGGGCTTGTAAAGATGCGGATCAACCCCGGGGCCCATGAGCTGCTCGACCTCGACACGCTCGCCGCCCACCTGCCGGACCAGATCGGCCACCATTCCAATGGTCGCCACCGCCCTGATCGTCCCGTCCGCAAAGGCCGGACCGGCCGCCAAGAGCACGGCCAACACCAGCAACACGACCCCGCGTCTCTGATTCTTCGGCATGAGGGTGATATAGGCGGACGGCGGAATTGCGTCAACAATTAAAGTTTAATATAACAAACTCTGTTGTTTCGATTGGATTTCCCGGACAAAGCCGCTAAAAGACAAAGATGCCCCGCAAGGACGCACCCGCCGCGAAGAGTTCTCCCAAACGCCGCAAGCTTAGCTCCCATCACCGGAGCGGCTTGACGGAAAGCGCCGAGGATTATCTGGAGTGCATCTCCAATCTCATTGGACGAAACGGGTACGCTTCGGTTTCCGATGTGGCCGACTCGCTTGATTTGATCCGGCCCAGTGTATCGATCATGATCAAGCGCCTGGCTGATTTGGGCTACCTGCGCCGGGAACCCTACCGGGGTTTCATGCTCACGGCGAAAGGCGAGACCGTGGCGAACTCCATCCAGGAGCGGCATGCCGTGCTGACGGAATTGTTTCAACTGATGGGCATGAATCCGAAGGAATTTTATGCGGATATCGAAGGGATCGAGCACCACATCAGCAACGCCGCCCTCCCTAGATTCAAAAAGCTCATCCGGCATTTGAAGGCATTTCCCCTCAAGTGACGGACCAAGCTCCGCTCAGGCCTCCACGGGCTGCAGGAGACCTTGTTCGGGCTGGCCGGCATTGCGGCCAGGGGAAGAATCCGGCTGGAATTTCAGTAGTTCCAGGCTCCCGTCATAATGTTCAACGATAGCGGTGCAACTCTCCACCCAGTCCCCTGTGTTGTAATAGGCCACTCCCTGGATCTCCCGCGATGCGGCGGTGTGAATGTGGCCGCAGAGCACGCCATCAACATCAAAATCTCGCGCGTAGCGCACCACGGCTTCCTCGAATTTTCCGATGAAGCCGACGACGTTCTTAACCTCGGCCTTCACATAAGCGCTCAACGACCAATGTCCGTAGCCAAACAGGCGCCGAAGACTGTTGACCAGACCGTTGCAGCGCATGAGCAACGTGTAGCCGATGTCCCCGACGTGGGCGAGCCAGCCGAGATTCTGCACTACCGTGTCAAGCTCATGCCCGTGGATAACGAGGAGACGGCGGCCGTCGGCGGCCCGGTGCACGGCGTTTTTTTGCAAAGAGATTCCTCCGTAGGTCCCATGGAAGCGACTGAGGAATTCGTCGTGATTGCCGATGATGTAGATGATCTCGGCGCCCTTGCGACCCTTGCGCAGCAACTTTTGAATCACATCGTTGTGTGTTTGCGGCCAATAGATCGAGCGCCGCAAGGACCAGATATCGATCAAATCCCCGACGACATAGAGAGTTTCAAAGTCGGTATCGCGAAGGAACTCCAACAGGGCCGCGGCTTGGCAGCCCTTCGTCCCCAAATGGACATCGGAAATCCATCCTGTTCGATAGTGTTTCATGATTCCCTTTGAATCTATTCACAGCTTATTCACAACTTTATCCACGGCCTACCGTCGATTTGTTACAATTCCGGAACATGAGGCAGGCATTCGAAGAATGCACCCCGCCCCGAAAGGGATTGCCCCTGACGCAAGGTTAACCGCACACTCACCGAATCCACATGAGCGATGACCTGCAATGGTTCTGTCTGCACACGAAGCCGAGATCTGAAAGGTCGACCAGCCAATTTCTGCGCTCGGAGACCGGAATCGAGGTCTTCTGTCCGCTCATCCGTTTCGAACGCGCCAGGCGATCCGGTCGGGTCTGGGTTACGGAAGCCATGTTTCCGGGTTACGTTTTTGCGCGATTTTTTTACGCTGCACAGCATCGGCAAATCAAGGCGGCGAGGGGCGTGGTCAAGATTGTCAGCTTCGGAGACATTCCCTCCATCGTGCCTGGCCTTATCATCGACGAATTGCGCAGTTCCGTTCAGGACGAGGAGACGATCGTGCTGAATTCCGGCATCGAAGCCGGGGAAGAGATTAACGTTGTTGAGGGACCCTTCCGCGGATTGCGCGCTGTCGTCAGCCGGGTCATGCCGGGACGGGAGCGTATTGCTGTTCTCCTCGAGGTGCTCGGCATGGAACGCGAAGTCGAAGTGTCCGTGAGCGC
>JBMOHI010000134.1:0-5902 GCA_049317925.1 Terrimicrobiaceae bacterium | reverse complement strand
CAGTTGGGCGGAGAAGGCCTTGCAGTGCACGGCGATGAATTTTTTGGCGGCGCGGGTGCTCAGATTATGAATGGCCCGGGCGGCCAGTTCCTTGCCGGTGCCGGTTTCGCCCTGGATAAGAACGGTGGCCCGGGACGGCGCGACCTGCCGGATGGTGTCGAACACCTCCACCATGGCGGGGGACTGGCCGATCAGGCTTTCGAGACCGGTCCGCTGGCTGGCTTGTTTGCGCAGTTCCTCGTTTTCCTGGCGGGTTTCGCGATCACGCAGGGCGCGTTGAATGAGAATCTCCAGACGGTCGATATTCACCGGCTTGGTTACGAAATCATAGGCGCCGCGTTTCATGGCCTCGACGGCGGTGTCCACCGATCCGTAAGCGGTCATCATGATGCAGATCGGGGGTTTGGGCAGTTTGAGCACCTTTTCGATCAACTCCATCCCGTTCTCCCCGCCCAGGCGCAAATCCGTGATCATCACGTCGGGAGGATCGGCCTCGATGGTGGCGAGGGCTCCGTCGCTGTCACCCGCCACATAGACTTCGTAATGGTCTTCCAAAGCGTCCCGCAGACCGTCGCGGGTGTTTTTTTCATCATCAACGATGAGGAGGGTTTTGCTGAGCGCCATTTTGGCACAGAGAAGAGAGCCTGGCCGGCAAATGCAAGCACTCTCTGTCCATGGGGATGATCAGCCTGCGGACGCGGCGAGCTTGGCCTTGGAGTCCAGAAGAAAGGCCTTGATAGCGGAATTTTCCGGGCTTTCCAGAGCAGGATCCTCGACAAAAAGCCGGTTGGCCAGCGCGGTCATCTCGTCCATGACTCCGGCATCGCGGGTGAGATCGCCGAGCCGGAGGGGAGGTAAACCCGTTTGCGCCGTGCCGATGAGGTCACCGGGTCCGCGCAGGCGCAGGTCGGCTTCGGCAATTTCGAAACCATCGGACGTCGCTTCCAGGACCTGAAGTTTTTCCGCGGCGGATTCCTCCACTTTGGGATCGTGGAGCAAGATGCAAAACGACTTGTGGGCGCCTCGCCCGATGCGGCCGCGGAGTTGGTGAAGCTGGGCCAGACCAAAACGCTCGGCATTCTCCACCACCATGATGTTGGCGTTCGGAACATCCACCCCGACTTCGATGACAGTGGTGGCGACAAGCGCGGCCAGCTCCCCGGTCCGGAAACGCGCCATGACCTGCTCCTTTTCGTCGGGAGCCAGGCGTCCGTGAATCAGGCCGACGGAATGCGGCGCCAGCAGCGGCTTCCATTTCTCAAACTCAGCCAGGGCGGATTTGGCGCTGAGTTTTTCGGAGTCCTCGACCAAGGGGTAGACGATGTAGGCCTGCCGGCCTTTTTCGATCTGCTTGCGCAGGAAATCCACCACCTCGGGGAGTTTCTCCGTGGGGCGAACAGCGGTTTGAATGACCCCGCGTCCGGCCGGTTTTTCCCGCAAAAAGGAGGTGTCCAGGTCGCCGTAGAGCGTTTGGGTGATGGTGCGGGGAATCGGGGTGGCCGTCATCACGAGAACATCGGGAGCGTCGCCGCGTTCGATCAGGCGGGCGCGCTGCAACACGCCGAATTTGTGCTGCTCGTCGATCACGACCAGCCCGAGGTTGGTGAATTCGCTGGAGTCGTAGAGCAGGGCGTGGGTGCCCACAATGATTTGAGGATTCTCCGTCTTGCCGAAAAGTGTGGCATCGTCTGTTTGCTGCCGCGCTGCAGTGCGCAGGGCCACATGGATGCCGAAAGGATCGAGGAGCCGCTTGAAGTTCAGGTAGTGCTGTTCGGCCAGAATCTGGGTCGGAGCCATGAGGGCGGACTGCCGGCCCGCCTCCACGGTGAGCAGCATGGCCGCCAGAGCGACCAGCGTTTTCCCCGAACCGACATCGCCCTGCAAAAGCCGGTTCATGCGGCGGGTCGCGGCCAGGTCGGCACGGATCTCTGCGATCACTTCCCGCTGCGGGTTTGTCAGGGCAAACGGAAGCGATGCCAATAACCGGTCGAGCAGCACTCCCGGCACATTCTTGGCCGTTCCGCGCAGTCGTCTCCATTCCGCGCGGCGCGATTGAATGAGGATCTGGATGGAATAAAACTCCTCCTTCACGAGTTCGCTGCGAGCCTCTTCGATTTCTTCGAAGCCGGCCGGGAAATGAATGGCGCGAAACGCTCCGGCCTTGGCCTGCGGCAGCAGGCTGGGCATGTGGGCCAGATCGGTTTCCCGCAGCGCATGATCAATCAGACCCCTTAGCAAACGCGGAGTCACTCCGTCGCCGGCCGGATGGACCGGCACGATGCGGTTCATGTGGATGGAGGTTTCCTCCTCCTCGATGACCTCAAACTCCGGATGGTCGATCACGATCTGGCGTCCTCGCTTTTTGGGACGTCCGAAAATCACCAGGTGATCGCCGGTCGCGATCATTTTCTGAACGTAGGGCATGTTGAACCACCGGCAGGTGACTGGTTGACCGAGCACGCCGGCGCTTTCGTCTTCGATGACAACCTCGACCATGCGCTTCCAGCCGCCGATGCGTTTGATGGCGGTTTTCTTTACCACGCCGAAAAGACAGACCGGGCGGTCCATTTCGTCGTCGGGAAACCGGTCGAACCGGCGCCGGTCTTCGTAACGGCGCGGGTAATGCCGCACCAAATCGCCCAACGTCACAAGACCGAGCCGGCTCAACGCCGTGAGACGATTGCGTGGCACCCAGTCGAGATCCGCCAGGGCGGTTTCCGGAGGGACCATGGTCACGCCGCGGAACGAATGGCGACGACCTGCATTTGCGCGTCCACCCGGCCGTTGAACTCATTGCGTTCGACGGTGAAGGCCACGTCCCAGGGCGGACGGGGCAGTTCGTTTTCCGCGCCGCTGAAAAAAATCGCCGTCACGCGGCGGCGTCCGGTTTGGAAATCGAAACGCAGGTGCTTTTCTTTGAGAACGCGGGGAGTGTCCGACGGGGAAATCCCCCTCGCGGCGTAGACCGGCTGGGGGTTGGCCATGCCGTAGGGCTCCAGCATTTCCTGCGTTTCCAGGAGCGAGAGGGAAATGTCCGCGATGGGGAGTTCGCCATCGAGGCGGAGCTTCGGCGTGAGGATGTCGTCGTTGACCCGGGCGCGGGCGGCGGCTTCGAAGGACGAACGGAAATCTTCAAAGCGATCTTCCTGCACGGTCACGCCGGCGGCCATCTCGTGCCCGCCGAATTTTTCCAGATGTTCGGCGCAGAGTCCGAGCGTTTCCACGAGGGAAAACCCCTCGATGCTGCGCCCGCTGCCCTTGCCGCGTCCCTCGCCGTCGAATCCGATGAGCAAAGTCGGCCGGTGATGGCGGCGCATGATGCGGGCCGCCACGATGCCAAGGACGCCGTGGTGCCAGTCGCGCTGCCCGGCTACGATGCTGGCGTCGCGGGTGGGATCGAAATTTTTTTCGACCCAATTTCCGACCTCCTGACTGAGCAGCCGCTCGACGCTCTGCCGGTCGCGGTTTTGCCGGTCGAGGCTGTCGGCCAGGCGGGCGGCTTCCTCCGCGTTGTCGCTTAACAGAAGACTGAGCGATTCGCGGGCCGTGCCCAGGCGGCCGGAGGCGTTTATGCGGGGACCCAGCCGGAATCCCACGTCGCTGCCGTGCAGCGGAGGCTTCACGCCGGCGACGGTCATGAGGGCCCGCAATCCCGGCCAGCGGCTGGCCGCCATTTGTTGGAGTCCGCGCTGGACCAGCACGCGGTTTTCCCCGACTAGCGGAACGAGGTCGGCCACCGTCGCAAGGGCGACGAGGTCGAGGTAATCCTTAAGGTCGAGATTGGTGTCGGGGGCTTGCTTGAGCAGGGCGTGGGCGAGTTTGAAAGCTACGCCCGCGCTGCACAGGTAATGAAAATCCGCGCCCAGCTTGGGATTGACCAGGGCGGTGCAGTCCGGCCTCACGTTGGACGGTTCATGATGATCAAGGATGATCACATCCGCGCCGCGTCGGCGGATCGCCGCGACCTCGGCGGCGGAGTTCGTGCCGCAATCCACCGCAATGAGCAACCCGGGCGCGTGTTCCTCGAAACACCGTTCCACCCCCGCCGGGCTGAGACCGTAGCCTTCGTCCACCCGGTGAGGCAGAAAGCATTCCACGTGTCCGCCCAAGGCGTGCAGGATGCGTTTGAGCAGGGTGAGCGAAGCCACGCCATCCACATCGTAGTCGCCGTAGAGGACAATGTGCTGGCCGCGTTTGAGCGCTTCATGGACCCGTGCGGCTGCGGCGGCCATGTCCGGGAGCAGGAAGGGATCGCTCAGGTTGCGGAGTTTCGGATGGAGAAACGTCTCAGCGGCCTCCGCGTCGGAGAAGCCGTTCCTGGCCAAAACGCTGCCGAGAAAATCCGGCACGCCGAGTTCGCGGGCCAGGTTCCTGGCGGTCACCTCACTTCCCGGCGTGGGAAAAATCCATCGTCGCTGCATGCGGGGAGCATAGGAAAATGTTCCGCCTGCGCAATGTTTTGGGGACGCCTGCGTTCCGTTTCGTTCTTGCGCTGGCCCCGGGATGTGCTATCCAAGGTTTTATGTCGTTCTTCGCGAGCAATAGTCTGCTTCTCGCTCCTCGACTCGGGTTGCTCCCGAGCCGAATTCTTCTCCTTTCTTAGCGGTTCAGGCTGCGTTCCCGGCGGGCGCGGTGTGTGCCGCGAACCTTTCCCAACTTTCCGCCGGACAACTCACTAAAATCCCATGTCAGACAAAGTCATCATTTTCGATACCACCCTGCGCGACGGCGAACAATGCCCCGGCGCTAGCATGAACCTGCGCGAAAAACTGGAGGTCGCCCGGCAACTGGCCCGCGTGAATGCGGACGTCATCGAGGCCGGTTTCCCGGTCAGCAGCCCCGGCGATTTCGAATCCGTCCAGACCATCGCCACGGAAATCCGCGGTCCGGTCATCTGCGGACTGGCCCGCTGCGCGGAGAAGGACATCGACGCCGCCGGCGCCGCCGTCAAGCCGGCGGGCGAACGTGGACGCATCCATGTTTTCCTGGCCACCTCCGCCATCCATCGCGAATTCAAATTGAAGAAGGCCACCGAGGAAATCATCCGCATGACCGTCGAGGGCGTGAAACGCGCCCGCGCGCTGGTGAAGGATGTCGAGTTCTCGCCCGAGGACGGATCGCGCACCGAGCCGGAATTTCTGGCTCGCGTCGTGCAGGCTGCCATCGAAGCAGGAGCCACCACGGTGAACATCCCTGACACCGTCGGCTTCGCCGTGCCCGAGCAATACGCCGCCCTCATCGAATATCTGCGGTCCAACGTGAAAAACATCGATGACGCCGTCATCAGCGTCCATTGCCACGACGACCTGGGCCTGGCCGTGGCCAATTCGCTGGCGGCGGTCAAAGCCGGCGCCCGCCAAGTGGAAGGCACCTTCAACGGCATCGGCGAACGCGCGGGCAACTGCGCGCTGGAAGAAGTCGTGATGGCCATCAAAACCCGCGGCGATTTCTATGGCGGTTTGCATACGGACATCGTCACGCGGGAAATCCTCAAGACCTCCCGCATCGTGGCCCGCATGAGCGGACTGCATGTCGCGCGCAGCAAGGCCATCGTCGGGGAAAACGCCTTCGCCCACAGTTCCGGCATCCATCAGGACGGGATCCTGAAAAAACGCGAGACCTACGAGATCATGGACCCGCAGGACATCGGCTGGGGTGGCACGGAATTGCCCCTGACCAAGCACAGCGGCAGCCACGCCATCAAGGTGCGCCTGGAACATCTGGGCTTCTCCCTGAGCGCAGAGGAATTCGCCGCCTTTTACCTGCGTTTCAAGGAAGTCGGAGATAAAAAGAAGGTCGTTTACGACGACGATCTGTCCGCTCTGGTCGAGGATTCGATGTTTGTCGCCCAGGAAACCTACACGCTCGATTACATCCACGTGACCAGCGGCAGCACCACCGT
>JBMOHI010000133.1:0-5905 GCA_049317925.1 Terrimicrobiaceae bacterium | reverse complement strand
ATCGTCTTGGTGCCGCAGCTCACCGGCTCAAATCCACAACTCCGGAGAAGATTGCTCATGCTGGTGGTCGAGAAATGATTGATGTGCTCCGTATTGAAATCCTGAAAGGGGGAGGGGACGAATTCCCCATAGCGCATTGCATCGGGTGTCTCCGTGTAAACCCAGCCGCCGGGTTGCAAAACGCGGCGGACCTGCGCCAGCGCCGATTGTAAATCGCGCACATGCTCGAGAACGTGGGAAAGAATGATCCCGTCGAAGCGACCCGCTTCCGGCGGAATCGTGGACAGGCCCCCCGCCCAGGCCTCCACCCCGGGGAGAAGCCGGGTCTGCCGGGCGCAGGCCTCCGACGGATCAAGACCGCAGAGGTTGGAAAAATCCCTCGCCCGCAATTCGTTTAAAAGCCCGCCGTTGGCGCATCCGATATCGACGATGCGCGCGGCGCGGTTGCCTTCAAAATGCGCGATCTGCCCGGCCGTCTCGCGCAAACGCTCCGCATCCCAGGCGGTGAGCCCGCTTCCGGTGGAGGTTCGGGCATCCTGATATTTGGAATGGCTGGCGTAAAAGCGATCATAGTCGGCCTGGCTGGCGGCGGTATCGGCATAAGCAAAGCCGCAGCCCGAGCAACAAACCACATCATAGCCCGTCCCGAGCGGATGGTTCTCCGGCAGGACGAACCGCTGGGTATCCAGCACCGCGGCCTTTGCGCCGTCGCAGACCGGACAGCGGCGGAGAGTGGATTTCAGGAATTCGTGGTCAGCCATCGCACGGTGCGTTTGATTGCGTCCTCCAAGGGCACTAGCTGGCGCAGCCCCAATTCCTCGTTGGCCCGGCTGATGTCGGGAACATAACGGGATGGCAGGGAATGATCGGCCGGCCGGGTGGCCATTTGGACTCCTTGGGGATGTGGGCCCGAACGATCGACCAGAGTGGCTAGTTCGCCCAGGGCAACTGCTTCCCCTCCTCCCACATTATAAGCCCGGGCCGGAGAGCCTTGAAAAAGAATCGTCCACAACCAGACGGCCAGGTCGGCGGCATGCAGGTAGGAGCGAACCGGGGTTCCGTCCCCGCTGACCCGGATGGGACTGCCGGCTATGGCATCCCGGAGGAAATTGCCCATGGCGAAATGGGCATTGAGGGGAAGATGCGGGCCGACAAAAGCGAAGCAACGGGCGATTTTTGTCTCGAGTCCGAATTGTTCCTGCGCCAGGACGCAAAGCAACTCTCCCAGCCTTTTGCCCTCGCCATAAGCCGATTCTGTATTGGTGGGGTCCGGTGCGCCGGTGTGGGTCTCCGGGATGCTGGGCAGGTCGGGGGGTTGCCGTCCGTAGACGGCTCCGCTGCTCACATAGAGAAGTTTTTTTGCGCCGCACGTTGCGGCAAAATCGAGCACCCGCCTGGTGCCGGAAGTGATCGTTTGCAACATCACGGCCGGTGCCACCGGTGCGCTCGAGGTGGTGGCTCCATGAATGATGTGGGTGAACGCTCCGGCGGGGAAGGGAAAGTCGCGGACGTCGCCTTCGTGGAGAATCAGGCCCTTCCGCGTCGCGAGATGCGGGAGTTTTTCCCGGAATCCGGCGGGATTTCGCGTCAACACCACCAACTCCGCGCCAAGATCGAGTTCGTTGTCGGCATGGCAAAAACTCTCCACCAACCAGCATCCGAAAAATCCGGTCCCTCCGGTGACAAAAATCCGGCTGTGCCGCAACTCCTCCCAATACCTTCGGGTGTGGGTGAGGATGTGATCCAGATCCGCTGCGGGAAGGGGAGGCGCGGTCTTCACGAGGGATCTTTGCCGAACGCGGGCCAGGCCTCAATCCGGAACGGAATCGTGAAGCCGAACAGGTTGCCGGGACCTTCGCCAAGGAATCCGTTTCGTCGCCGATCCGATCTCATGGGAGGTTGTTTTTCATCGTGGGGCCGCAAGTTTTCGGACGCTGGCAGACCGCTTTCGCGCTGTCAATGCTTGGACCATCGCGCCGGAAGTCGCCGCTTGGCGCGGGTTGGTTTTAGATTGCCCGCGCTGAAATCTCTTCCTACAAGCGGTCCCCGCCTCCTCACGAAGAGACATCATCAATCGATTTTGCCCGTTATCCGCTTGCGACCATGACAGCCACACCCATTGAAAATAAGCCTTCTCGCTTTCCGCCGGGCTTCTGGCCCGTGCTGGTTTGCATCGGAATCGCCCTCGCGCTGCTTGGTGCCGACAGTTGGGCGCGTTATGCCGTGATTGATATCACGCTTAACGATTCACTGGGCCAGCCTCTGCCCGCGCTGTCCCAGGATTCACCCACCGGTTTCGAGGGCGGCATGCGGCGTGTTATTTTACCCATGGTTGGAGCGGATGGCTACCAGTGGATTATGCACACCCAGAAGCTTTTGCACGACGGTGGCTGGCGCATTCGATTCACGGATCAAGATAATGCGCCCTATGGCCGGGAAATTCACTGGAGCCACAGCTTCATTTGGTGGCTGATCGGGGTGGGGCAGATCCACTCCTGGGTGACCGGCTGGCCGCTGCCGGCCTCGGTCGAGGCCGTAAGCCCTTACGCCAATACGCTTCTGCTGGTCTTTCTCGTGCTCACCCTTCCCTGGCTCGTTCTGCGAAAGTTGGGCTCTCCTGCCGCTTGTGCCCTGGCCTTAGGCCTGACCGGGACCTATCTCTTTTATGAGTTCTTCATGGTCGGGTATCCCGACCATCACGGCATCGCGGCCGCCGCCGCTTTGATGTGCGCGCTTTTCCTGGCCTTCGCCGGAGGCGGTTGGGTCTCCGCCTCATCGCAAGAAGCTTTTGTGGACGGGAGCACGTGCCTGGAATTCGGAGCCTCCCCGGAGAACGCGCGCTGGTGGTTTGGAGCCAGTGCGCTCGCTGGAGCGGTCGCGCTCTGGATTAGTGCGGCCACTGCGGTGCCTGTCTTCGCAGGCATCGGGTTGGGCGCACTCGTTTCGCTCGCTTTCTGGAAGAAAGACTCTTCGACCGAATGCTATCTCCCTAATCTTTGGCGGCTTTGGGGAATCGTGGGTTGCGCCGGGTCCCTCTTTTTTTATCTGCTGGAGTATTTCCCTTCCCACATGGGGATGCGCCTGGAGGTCAATCACCCGCTCTATGCCCTGGCCTGGCTGTGTGCGGGGGAGTTGCTTGCGAGGCTGGCCCGCTGGCGGGCGCACGGGGTCAGGCCTTGGACCGGACGCTGGTCCGTTCCGTTGCTCATTTTCCTCCTTGCTGGCCTCTCGGTGCTGCCCATCTTGATCAAACTTGACCCCGCGCGGTTCTTTGTCGTCTCCGATTCCTTTCTCTGGCAACTCCACCGTGATCACATTGGCGAGTTCAAAAGCATTTTCCGAAAGGTCGGCGAGGCGAAGTTTCAAGGAGCGCTGGTCATCTTCAGCATCATCCCTCTGCTCGGTATTTTTGTCCTTCGCTTTCTGGCCCTGCGAAAACTGGGGCCTTCTTGGAAGGCCATGCTTCTCCTGACCCTGCTTCCCGCCGTCCTCCTCACGCTTTTGGGCATTTATCAGGTGCGTTGGCTTGGCATTGCCACCGCTCTTTGGCTGGCGGTGCTGCCTGTCTGGGTCAGTTGTGCCTTGCAAGTGGCCAAAGTTCACCGGTTTGCCGTTTGGGAACGCCTGGCCGCAGCGCTCTTCTTTCTTGTTCTTATCGTGCAATATCCGCAGAGCGTTCTTCTGAGCTCCCTTGACCGGATCGGAAAAGCGCCCAGCCTTGGGCCCGGTGAGACGTTCAATCTCGTTGTTCGCGATCTGGCCTATCATCTCCGCCGCCAGGCGGGGGACAAAGAGGTAGTCGTCCTGAGCGGCCCCACTACCACAACATGGCTGATGTTTTATGGCGGTTTGAAAGGCTTAGGGACGCTCTACTGGGAAAACACGGCGGGACTCAAGTCCGCCGCCGCCATTTATGCGGCTCCCAATGAAACCGAGGCTGTCAAACTCATCAAGCAGCACAAAGTCACTCATGTCGTCATTTTTTCCGTTGATGCCTTTTCCGCGCAGTATGTGCGCCTGGCCCGGAATCTTCCGCCCGGCTCGGAGCCGATGGACGCCTTCGCCCAAGGCCTGCTTTACAACTCCGCCATGCCCCGCTGGCTCACGCCGATCCATTATCGTCTGCCCGACCGTCTACGCAAGGAATGGGTGGCTATTGCCGAGGTGGTCCCGGAACAAACCACGGCGGAAGCCAGCCTTGCCTTTGGACGATACCTCGCTTCCCGCGGGAACTTCGCCTCCGCCACCGAGCATTTCCGTCGGGCGGTCGAGTTGAATCCGGATTTGCAAGAGGCCTCGCTCGAACTCGCCGCCCTGCTCTTCCTTGAGGGCTCCACCACCGAGGCCGAATCGCGCCTCGAAAGCGGACTCAAAGGGGCCAGCCCTGACAAAATCAGCGAGGTGTGTTTTAGCATCGCCACCTATTGCCAGGATGCCAAAAAACATGCCGCCGCTGTCAGTTTGCTGCGGCGAGGGGTGGCGGCCACCCCCGCGGTGCCGAGCCTCCGCAATCTTCTGGCCTGGCTTCTGGCTACCAGCAAAGACGACGCCGTCCGCCAACCGGAGGAGGCCTTGCTGGTGGCTGTAACGAATCTGGGCTTTCTGGGAGAGCCCGTTTATTGGAACACTCTGGCCGCTGCCCAAGCCAGCACCGGGGCCTTCTCCGATGCCATCCAGTCGGCCAAACAGGCGGTTGCCGCCGCCCGCAAGGCCGGAGAACCGGAGCCGGTCGTCAAGGCCTTCGAAGAACGCCTCAAGCTCTACGAAGAGGGCAAGCCCTATCGCGAATAGGGCGGTGAAAGGGAATGCGTGCATGGGGGATTTCGTGACTTCACCAGGCAGTCGCCATCCGTTTCCCCGTCCCAAGTTGCCCCGCCCCCCGGAACTCCTTTTCGTGACGGAATTGTCACAATTCCCCGGTAGCAACGATCCGCTGCTTCCGAGATAAGGGCGACGTCCAACAGGTTCGTACCTTCTGTCCGGGCAACAAAAACAATACCTTGGCGGGAAATGGTTCATGCTTTTATGGATGGAAATGGCCGCTGCAAAAAACCCAAAAACAAAAAACATCACACAATGAAATTATTTAAAACATGCTCCTTGTGCGCTGCGATTGCCACCGCTTCCGTCTTGATTTCGGCCGGCAATTCGTTCGCTCAAAACACTAACCACAGTCCGAGCAATCTCGTCCTCACTGTTCAAAGTGCGGACGCGGCTGAAACGGATACCGTCATGGCCAGCCTCGGAACCCAGGTTTCGTTCCGCGATGCTGCCGCCGGTTTCACCAGCTTCGGCAATCTCAACTCCGTCCTCACCTCCGCCTACGGGGCCAGTTGGGCCAGCTTCTCGAATGCTGACCTCACCGATGCCTTGTATTTCGGCGCAGCCGCCACCCAGAGCCTTACGGCTGGAACCGGGATTAACACGGATGGTAGTTTGGATCCCCGCCGGACCATCTATTTCACCCGGCCCCGTCTGAGCAACATCAATCCCGGCTTGCAAAACTCCGTTGCGACATCCTTCGCGCTCAGCGGAGCGGGAGACGGCCAGTTCAACACGGTCAACAGCCGAATCTTCACGATGCAAAACGTGCTGGATGACACGGGCGGAGTCAATGGATACACCACAGCCGCTGTGGTTTCCCCGGAGTCCATCAGCCAGGTTGACGATCAGAACGTCATCGGAGGCAATTCCTACGCCAACCTCTCCACCACCCAGGGGACGCTCAGCAGCAGCGCCTTCAGCTTTGGCGGAGCAGGCAACGTCATTTTGGCCCTCGATCTCTACCGCATGACCCCCCGTGGCGCTCCCGCGGGTGAGTTTGGCCCTCTCGGCAGCGATCACGTCGGGTACTTCCTTGGCAACCTCACTCTCGCCGACAACGGTGATGTGGGCTTCATCGCGG
>JBMOHI010000132.1:0-5912 GCA_049317925.1 Terrimicrobiaceae bacterium | reverse complement strand
TGGTGAAGCTCGATCCGAAGTCCATCGGCGTCGGCCAATACCAGCACGATGTCGATCAATACGCGCTCAAGCGTTCGCTCGATGATGTGGTCGTTTCGTGCGTGAACAATGTCGGCGTGGAACTCAACACCGCGAGCAAACATTTGCTCAGCTACGTCTCCGGCCTGAACTCCCGCACGGCCGCCAGCATCGTGGAGCATCGCAACACCAACGGACCATTCAAATCCCGCCAGGAGTTGCTCAAAGTTTCCGGTCTGGGTCCGAAGGCCTTCGAGCAGGCGGCGGGATTTCTGCGCATTCGCGACGGCGCGCATCCGCTTGATGCCAGTGCGGTCCATCCCGAGCGGTATGACCTGGTGGACAAAATTGCCCGTGATACCGGCGCGACCGTGCAGGAGTTGCTCAAGGACGGCACGCGCCGGAGCAAAGTGGATCTGAAAAAGTACGTCACGGAGGAGGTGGGCCTGCCGACGTTGACCGACATTTTGCAGGAATTGGCCAAGCCCGGACGCGACCCGCGCCAGCAGTTTGAGGTCTTCAGTTTTGCCGAGGACGTTCAGACGATGGAGCAGCTCAAGCCGGGCACGAAGCTCCCCGGCATCGTGACGAACGTCACCGCTTTCGGAGCCTTCGTGGATATCGGCGTCCATCAAGACGGACTCGTCCACATAAGCCAGCTTTCGGATCAATTCGTCAAAAATCCGGCGGACGTCGTGAAAGTGGGGCAAAAGGTGCAAGCCACCGTGTTGGAAGTCGATCTGGCCCGCAAACGCATCGCCCTTTCGCTGAAGAGCAAGCCCGACCTGGGCGCGGTCCGGAAACCCGGTGACCGCAAGGAAGGCAACTCGCGCGACGTGCAAAAGCACAGCGGGGCCGGCAGCGGCGGTGGTGGCTTTGGCAATGTCGACTGGTTCACGGCGGCGATGAACAAGAAGAACTGACGCACCGCGGACGGCGGATCCGGCGGCGGGGAATTCTTTTTTCTCCCGATTCCCGGCGATCCTTGCTTACATGCGGCTGGAAACATGGTTTTTGCTCCTGCTTTTTTGCTGGCGACGGGTCTGGTCTATGCGTTCCTCGAGTCCACCATCGAGGGAAAGTTGGTCCTGCTCGGACTCTTCCTGGGCTCGATCTTCAGTTGGTCCGTGATGGTGACGAAGATCCGTTACCTCAATTTCGCCAAGCGTCAGTCGGGTCGCTTCTCCGCCTTATTTCGCCAGGACCGCACGCCGCTGCGCATCTACGAGCAGGGGCTGCGCTTCGAGGGCTCGCCGCTCTATGAGATCTACAAGGCGGGCTGCGGCGAATTGTGTTTTCAGATGCTGGGCTCGACCGAGGTGGATGAGACCTTCCGCGCCCGGGTGGAGAGCGCGGACAAGATCACTCCCGCGCAGATGCGTGCGGTTACGGTTGCGATGGAACGGGCGGTGGGCGAGGCCGGGCTCAAGCTCGAATCGCAGATGATCATTCTCTCCACCGCGGTGAGCGGTGCGCCCTTTCTCGGCCTGCTGGGAACGGTCTGGGGCGTGATGGATGCCTTCAGCGGCATCGCGCAGTCCGGCAGCGCGAATCTTGCCGCCATGGCTCCCGGCGTGGCCGGCGCATTGATCACGACTGTGGTCGGGTTGCTAGTGGCCATCCCCGCCATGTTCGGCTACAACTTTCTCGTCACCAGTCTGCGTGCGCTCATCATCGAGGCGGAAAACTTCGCCGCCGAGCTGTCCTCGGAAATCGAACACCGCTACGTCGAGCACGGCTCGCGCGAACACCGCAAGTCCTTCTAGTCATGCGCCGTTTCAGCCAACGCAACGCCACGCATACGCTCTCGGAGTTGAACGTGACTCCGCTGCTCGATTTGTGCTTCGTGCTGCTGATCATTTTCATGATCACCACGCCGCTGATGGAGAACAGTGTCGAGCTGGTCGTGCCTTCGAGTTCGACCGCGAAAACCCAGGTGAATCCCTCCGAGGTGCAGATGATCGAGATGGATCGCAACGAGGTCATTAAACTCAACGGCACCGTCACGACTGCCGCGGACCTTGAAGCGCAGTTGGCCATGCTCAAGGCCGGCGATCCGCTGGTCGCGGTGGTCGTCCGCCCCGACCGCGATCTCGCCATCCAGAAATTCATCGGCGTGATGGACATCCTCAAGCGGGTCGGCATTGGCAAGGTCGGGGTGATGACCCGGCCGGAGGAGGGGGCAATGACGAAGCCCGAATGACGACGCAC
This sequence comes from Terrimicrobiaceae bacterium, assembly GCA_049317925.1. Taxonomy (GTDB): domain Bacteria; phylum Verrucomicrobiota; class Verrucomicrobiia; order Chthoniobacterales; family Terrimicrobiaceae; genus CAMASH01. Next base: position 3,683 of record JBMOHI010000132.1, on the reverse strand, counting down.
GAAGCAAGGACGCAACCTCCAATCCGGTGCCCCAGGCGCAGTCGGGCGAATTCGGGCATTGTGAGTTATTCGTCCTTCGTCATTCCACCTTCGTCATTCTGCTAAGCCATGGGCGACCCGCATTTCCGGCGGAACCTGATCGTCACGACGGTCCTTCACGTCCTGCTCATTGCCGCGGTGATTTTTTTCGCGCGCCGGGAAATCAAGCAGCCGGTGGGTGATGTGGTTTGGCTCGATCCCGGGGCGTTCTCCGCGCCAAGCGAGAGCGGGATTGCTGAGCCTGAACCCGAGGAAACCCCGCAGCCCACGCCAGAACCAACGCCCGAAGAAACTCCGGAGCCCACACCCATGGCCACGCCGCCGCCAACGCCGGAGCCCACGCCTGAACCTTCGCCGAACGAAGACACCATTCCTCTCAGCACGCCGACGCCCACTCCCACGCCGACGCCGACACCAACTCCCACTCCGAAACCGACCGCGACACCAACGCCGACTCCCAAGGAGACGCCGAAGCCCACTCCCAAGCCAACCCCGAAGCCGACGCCAAAAACCACCCCGAAGCCGAGTCCCAAACCCAGCCCGAAGGCGTCGCCCAAGGCTAGCCCCAAGGCCAGTCCGAAAGCGAGCCCCAAGGCCAGCGCATCGCCCAAGGAAGGGGCCGGTTCCGGTGCAGCCAACGCCTCGTCCTCGCCCGGGGCCAAAGCGTCGGAATCCAAGGGCACTGGCACGGCCGCCAGCGGGAGCGGGTCCGCCGCCAAGGCTGGAGGGCAGGGGACGGCTTCGCAGTTCGGCTGGTATCACGAACTGATCCACGACCGTTTCTACAGCCAGTGGGAACAGCCAACTTCGATCTTCGATGCGGCCAAGTCCTTCGTCTGCACCCTGCAGATCCGCATCGAGAAAAACGGCCGCATCTCCGATGTGAAGATCCTCAAGGGCAGCGGCAATCCTCTGATGGACGAATCGGTCATGACCGCGGCACGCAAGGTCATGCAAATCGATCCGCTTCCCGCTGGGCTGGGCAGTGACGGGGCGTACTCGGTCAATATCAATTTCGAGTTGGAGTAAGCGACTGCGCTGTTGCGGATTTTCAGGAATTTATTCTTTTCAGATATTGGACCCGCTGCGCATAACGTGCTTTTCTCGTTGTACCAGTGGAAAAAGCCAAACCATCAGCCTCCAGCAAATTCCGGGCCGCCAAGGAAGTCTCCGTCATGGCCTGGATCGAAAATCAATTCGGCGACGTGCTCCTTTTGAAGCAATCGCGCGGCAACAAGCTGTGGACACTGCCGGGCGGCAAGGTTCGCATGCGCGAATCGCTCCTCGGGGCCTTGCGGCGGGAAGTGCAGGAAGAGACTGGACTGAAGATCCAGTCCATCGTTCTGACCCACGTCTTCGATCGGGCCCAGAAGGGTGTGATCACGTTTCTCTACCGCGCGCAGATCAAGGGGCGCAAGGACACGATCGTTCCCAAACGCAACGAGATCTCCGCCGGACAGTTCAGTTCCGTGCTGCCGAAAACGCCTTCGCCCTCGCTGCGCTTTTTCTGGAATCACGTCCGCACGGCGTTGAATGATTCGCGGTTTCACGGCTGACCCGGCCGGGCCGCTGTCGCAGCGGCGGAGCATCAAGTGAATTCGTAGCCGCCGTCGTGAGACGGTGGCAGGAACGCCTCCGAAACGGTTCTCGTCCCCCACGCCCTCACGGGCGCGGCTACGGGCTTACTTTTCGCGGACGAGAATTTCCTCGCGATCCGACGGCGGCAGTTTGGGATCTTCTAATTTGTCGCCGGAGAGAATGGAGGCCAGCTGGGTGCGCAGGGATTCGACCTCCTGGCGTTTCTCGGTGGCCATCAACTCGATCATGACCACGACCTGCTTGTCGGACGACGCATCGTTTTGCAGGATTTTGTTCACAGCCTCGAGGGCATGCAGGCGTTTCTTTGCGGAATACCAAGCCTTCAACGTTTCACGATAGCTCTCGAAGGCGACGATGTCCTGCGACTGGGTGCTGACGGTGGACGGTTTTTTGCCCGGTAACTCGCGGGGTTGGGTGCCGGACTGTTTGAAGCGGACTTTCTCCGGTTCGGCTCCCGGAGCTGATTGGTGGGTGAGGAGGAACACTGCCGCCGCGAGGAAGAGACCGCGAATCATGGGGGAGAATCTACAAGGAGATGCGGATTTCTGCCAGTCTTTATCTCGCTAGACCCTGCAACCCGATGCGGCTAGGTTGCGGCTTGATGGCCGAAGTTGCGAATGTCTTGAAAGTCGAGCCCGGGGAGGGCGGCGTTCGCCTGGTGCTCTCGGGCCGACTGGATGCGGATGCGGTGGCGGACATCTGGAACGAGGCCCTGGGCGCGGCCAAGGGGAAGGTGACAGTGGACGCCTCGGCGGTGGAGTATTGCGACGGGGCGGGGTCGGCCCTGTTGTGCGAACTGCGGCGGCGGGCGGGCGGGCAAATCACCGGCTTGCGTCCGGAAATCGCGCGGATTTTCGAGCTCTTCGAAGGGGACGAGGAGCCGGAGGACAGACCCACGAAACAAGTGGACTCGCCGATCGAGGCAATCGGACGGTACGGGGCGGAATTTTTTCAGGATTTGCGCGATCAGGTGGCCTTTCTGGGCGAGATGGTCGTGGTGTTTTGCACCTTCCGAGGCGGCACCCAGCGGCTGCGTTGGAACGATGTCTGGATCACCTTCGAGCGCGCGGGCGTGCAAGCGCTGGTGGTGGTGGGGATGATTTCGTTTCTGACCGGTCTGATCATGGCCTTCCAGGCCGCCCCGCCATTGCGGCAGTTCGGGGTGGACCTTTTTGTGGTCAATCTTGTCGCGCTGGCGATGTTGCGGGAGCTCGGACCGATCATGACTGCGATCGTGCTGGCGGGCCGCAGCGGTTCGGCCTTTGCGGCGGAGATCGGGACGATGAAAGTCAACGAGGAGATCAACGCGCTCAATACCATGGGCCTCGACCCGGTCCGCTTTCTGGTCGCGCCCCGCGTGCTGGCCGGAATTCTGGTCACGCCGTTCCTCATTATTTACTCGGACTTGATGGGAGTGGCGGGCGGGTTTGTGGTTATGCTCATGCGGGGTTTTCCCGCGGCAGCCCTCTGGCAGCAACTCACCAGTGCGGTGGGCGTGCATGATGTGATGGCGGGATTGATCAAGGGATTCGTCTTCGGCGCCCTCGTCGCGGGCATCGGCTGCCTGCGCGGATTGCAAACAAAAGAAGGAGCCAGTTCCGTGGGGCTCTCCACCACCAGCTCGGTGGTGAGTAGCATCTTTCTCATTGTGGTGGTGGATGCGATTTTTGCTGTGGTGTATTACGTGATCGGATTCTGATGGGCGACGACGTGATGATCCAGGTGCAGGACCTCTCCGCCGGCTACGGCGATACGGTTCTGCTTGAGCATGTTTCCTTCGAGGTCAAACGCGGCGAGATTTTCGTGATTCTGGGCGGTTCCGGGTGCGGCAAGAGCACATTGCTCAAGAACCTCATCGGCCTGCAGCCACCTCTGGCCGGGAGGGTCCTCATCGAGGGCGGCGACCTTGCCACTGCCTCCGGCGAGGAACGCCGCAAGATCCTCCGCCGCATCGGGGTCGGATACCAGAGCGGCGCGCTCTTCGGTTCCATGACCCTGGCGGAAAATATCACCCTCCCCATCGAGGAGTTTACCAATCTGCCGCC
>JBMOHI010000131.1:0-5941 GCA_049317925.1 Terrimicrobiaceae bacterium | reverse complement strand
GGAAACATCGGACTTCCCTTCGCCACCGCCGTACGGCAGAGCAACGAATTGGACGTGATGGTGCTCGAGGTCAGTTCCTTTCAATTGGAAACCACCAGCACCTTTCGCCCCCACGTGGCGGTGTGGCTGAATCTCAGCCCGAACCACCTCGACCGCTACCGGGATATGGAGGAATACCGCACGGCCAAATTGCGGATCTTCAACCAACAAACCCCGGAGGATTTCGCCGTGGTCAACGCCCGTGAATCCCTGCCTCCCCTCGCCGCCCGCCCCATTACGTTCAGTGCCTATACAGACGCGGCGGACTTCACCCTGCGTGGCAGCGTCATTTCTTACCAGGGCCAGCCGGTCCTCGATCAATCCACCATCCGCCTGCAGGGCATTCACAACGCCGAGAATCTCATGGCGGCCTTCGGCGTCGGCCTCGCGCTGGGCGTGGACCTCGATCGCATGGCGGCGGCCGTGGCCGATTACACCGCGCCCGCCCACCGCTGCGAGTTCGTCCGCGATTTCGAGGGCGTCCATTGGATCAACGATTCCAAGGCCACCAACCTGGATTCCGTCGAGAAAGCCCTGCTTTCCCAGCAGCGCCCTCTGGTGCTCATCGCCGGTGGCAAGGACAAAGGGTTCGAGTTTGACCCCATCGCGCCACTGGTTCACGAACGGGTTCGCACCGCGGTGTTGATCGGGGAAATGAAAGACCGCATCGCCCGCTCGTGGAGCGGCAGCGATTGCCGCATCGCGGGTTCGCTGGAGGAAGCCGTGCAAATCGCCCGCGATCTGGCCGGACCGGGCGACGCCGTCCTGTTTTCGCCCGGGACGTCGTCCTTCGATATGTTTCGCAACTATGGCGAGCGCGGCAACCGCTTCAAGGATCTCGTGAACACCCTCACGCCAAAAAATCCCCACTAATCAAAAAACCAGGAAAACGAAGGACCACACCATGAAAACCAAAAAAGCCATCCGAATGCCCCTCCGCCGCCCGCCGCAGCGTGGCCGGACCGCGACCGCCCCGCTGCGAGCCCGCGCCGCCACCGCGGAGGAAGTTTATGAGGAGGAAGACTACGAAGAAAGCGAGGAGCCGAACATGAAGTTCTCTCACGCCTTGATCGTCGTCCTGGCGCTCCATCTTGTCGCGGTCGGCGGCGTCTTTGCCTTCAATTGGATGAAGGCCAAACAGACCGCCGAGAGCAAAGCACCCAAAGCCGCCGCCCTGGCCTCATCCGCCCCGGTGGAAAAAACGGCCCCGGAAAGCGCTCCGGCCGCTCCGAAACCCGCCACGATCGAAGGCTGGCAGGGCAAGGTTCACACCGTAGCCGCAGGCGACACGCTGACCCGGATCGCCGCGCAATATGGCACGACCATCGAGGCCCTGGAAAAAGAGAACGGCATCACGACCTACTCGATGATCCGGGTGGGTCAGGGACTGAAGATTCCCGGCAGTGAGAAAAGCCCTGCCACCGCGAAGACGGAAACCGCGCCGGCCAAACCGGCGGCAAGTTCGTCCTCCGCTGCCATGAAACAAGCGTTCATTGCCACCAAAACCGAGACCGCGGCGGTCAAACCGACCGCCACCGTGGTCAAGCCCGCCGCCGCCACCATCGCAGCCGTGCCCAAAACGCAGACCACGGAACCCGCCGCCAAGCCCACACCGGCACCCGTGCCCGCCACGGGTGACACCTATGTGGTGGCCAGTGGAGACAACCCCTACACCATCGCCAAGAAACTGCACGTGAGCTACAACGAGTTGATCACGCTCAACGGTATCACGGACCCGACCAAGATCCAGATCGGCCAGAAACTGAAAGTACCCAAACAAAAATAAGTAGGGCGGATTGTCCCAATCCGCCGTCGAATCTTCGGCGCTTTGAGGACAAAGCGCCCACCGTTCAAACCATGCACCGCAACGCCATCTACGTTCTGCTGTTCGCCACCGCCGGGCTCACCGCCCTTGGCATGGTGATGCTTTTCAGTACCAGCGCGTTTGCCCAGGAAAGTCATGGCGACATCTACTTTTTCGTCAAACGTCAGGCCATGTGGCTGGTCATAGCGGTCGCCGCCGCCATCGTGGCCGCCTGCCTCGACTACCGGTGGTGGAAGAAAACCTGGTGGCTCTTTTTCGCCGGCGCGTTCGTCCTGCTCATCCTCTGCTTCATCCCCCCGATCGGCATGCGAATCAATGGTTCAAACCGCTGGCTGAATCTCGGGCCCATGACCCTCCAGCCCAGCGAACTGGCGAAAATTGCGTCGCTCTTTTTCATGGCCTGGTGGTTTGAAAAACACGAGAGCCAGTCTGCCACGTTCCTGCGCGGATTTTTTCTGCCCCTGGCCATTCTCGGGATCCTGATCCTACCCATCACACTCGAAGTCGATCTCGGCACCAGCGCGCTCATTGCCGGGGTGGGCGTTGCCGTCATGTTTCTGGCCGGCACGGGACTGCGCTGGCTGGCGCCGATGGCGGTGCTCGGACTGATCGGCGGGATCTACGCCGCAACCCACATCGACGAACGCATGGGCCGCCTGCTGGCCTTCATGCATCCCGAGAAATACAAACTCGGCGAGGGCCTCCAGCAATGGCAGGCTCTCATCGCCTTCGGTTCCGGCGGCGTGGAGGGTCTCGGCCTGGGCGAGGGACGGCAGAAATTTCTCTACCTTCCCTACGCCCATACGGACTTTATTTTTCCCATGATCGGGGAGGAACTCGGCCTCAAGTTGACCCTGCTGACCGTGCTGGGATATTTGCTCATCTGCCTGTGCGGCACTGTGGTGGCGGCCAACGCGCGCGACCGCTTCGGCATGTTGCTGGGCTTCGGCTGCGTCATGATGATCACTCTGCAAGCCGCAGTGAACATCGGGGTGACCACATCCCTGCTGCCCAACAAGGGCATGCCGCTGCCGTTTATCAGTTTCGGAGGCTCGAATCTTGCCGTGTGTTACTTTATGATCGGCATCCTTGTGAACATCCACCGACATGGCAACCCGCTCGTCGAACGTGTCCCGAACACGCTCCGGCACGCCCGCAATTTTTGCAGATTATGAGTCATCAACCTTTTCGCGCCGTGATCGCCTGCGGAGGCACCGGCGGACACCTTTTCCCCGGCCTCGCTGTGGCCGAAACGCTCAAGGAGCGCGGACACGAAGTTTTGCTATTCGTTTCCGAAAAAGAAATCGACGCGCTCGCGCTCAAAGCGCATCCGGAATTCCGCTCGGAGAAACTCCCGTCCGTCGGAATGCCCTCCATGCTCTCGCCGGCTTTCGTGCGTTTTCTGCGCCGTTCCTACGAGAGCCTCGGCTACTGCCGCGCCACCTACCGGAAATTCCGGCCCTCCGTCGTGCTCGGCATGGGCGGCTTCACCGCCACCGCGCCGATCATTGCCGGCCGGCAACTCAAACTGCCCACCTTCATCCACGAATCGAACGCCATCCCCGGCCGGGCCAACAAATTCACCGCCCGCTTTGCCACCCGTGTGCTCCTCGGTTTCAAAGCCTGCGCCAAGCATTTTCCCAAACGCGACTGCGTTGTCACGGGCACGCCCGTGCGCCGCAACCTCGGCTCGCCACTCGACCGCACCGCTGCGCTGGCCGCATTCCGTCTGGAACCCGGACGCCCCACCCTTCTCGTCATGGGCGGCAGCCAGGGCGCTTCCGGCATCAATCAGACCCTCTTCAAATGCGCGCCGTTGCTGAAAAATCAAAACCTGCAAATCATTCATTTCACCGGCGACCGCGATGACCGTGTGGCCGCCGCGAATTACCAGCGCGAGGAAATCCCCCACTACGTCGCCCCGTTCCATCACCGCATGGAAGAGGCCCTCTCCGCCGCCGACCTTGTCATTTCCCGGGCCGGCGCGGCCAGCTTGAGCGAGCTGTCCCAATTCGGCCTCGCCTCGATTCTGATCCCCTATCCGTTCGCGACGGACGATCACCAGACTTTCAACGCCAAAGTCTTTGTGGACGCGGGTGCGGCCGAACTGCAACCCGAACAATCCATCGCCCCCGATTCCTTTGCCGCCCTGGTCTCCAATCTGCTCAGCAACGACCGCCGCCGCGAACAGATGTCCGCCGCCGCCCGCGTCATCCTGCCCCGCAATGCCGCCGGCAACGTCGCCGACGAAATCGAGTGGGCCGTCGCCAAAAACGCCGCCGCATGAATCTGGCCACCCTCACCGAGTTTCTCATGGGCCCGCCCCGGCGGGTGCACCTCATCGGCGTGGCCGGTTCGGGCATGAGCGGCATTGCCGGACTCGCCATCGCGCTGGGCCATCGGGTGAGCGGCTCGGACAAGGTGGTCACGGTCGAAGTGGAGCGCATGGTGAAGAAGGGCCTGCAATTCCAGACGCCCCACACGGCGGAGGAAGTGCGTGACGCCGAACTGGTCGTGTACTCGTCGGCTATCAAACCCGGCAACGCCGCCTACGACGAAGCCCGCAATCTCGGCCTGCCCCTCGTGCGGCGGGCCGACGCCCTCGCCGCCATCATGAATGCCAAAAAGGGCATCGTGGTTTGCGGCATGCATGGCAAGACGACCACCTCGTCCATGGCCACCCATGTTTTGCGCAGTGGCGGACTGAAACCTTCGCACTATGTCGGCGCCGAAATTCCCATCCTCGGCATGAATGCACGCTGGGACTCCGAGGGGGAATTTTTTGTGGCGGAGGGAGACGAAAGTGACGGCACCCTCATCAACTATCACCCCGAGCACGCCATCGTGCTCAACATCGAACCCGAGCATCTGGATTTTTACAAGGACCTCGCCGCCATCGATGCGGTTTATGCCAAGCTCATCGCGCAGACCCGCGGAAAAGTCGTTTATTGCGGCGACGATCCGGGTGCCACGCGGGTTTGCGCCCAACATCCCGGCGCGATCAGCTACGGCCGCAACGAGGGCAATGCCTATCGCATCACTGATTTGGTCACGCAGAATTTCCGCTCGCACTTCACCGTCTGGCACGGCACGGAAAAGCTCGGCGGCGCGAGTCTGAACATCCCCGGCGCGCATAACGCGGTCAATGCCCTGGCCGTCATCGCCCTCGCCACTGAAATCGGCCTGCCCTTCGACAAGATCGCCGCCGCGTTGGACAGCTTCCGCGGGGCCAAGCGCCGGTTCGAAATCCGCTACGAAAGTCCGCGCAATCTCGTCGTGGATGACTACGGCCATCATCCGACGGAAATCGCCGCCACCATTGCCACGGCCCGCACCGGGAGCTGGCGGCGCGTGCTCGTGATGTTCCAACCGCATCGCTACACCCGCACGCTCGCGCTCAAGGACGAATTCGGGCGCGCTTTCGACCAGGCGGACGCCGTTTTTATTGCCAATGTTTATCCCGCCAGCGAGAAGCCAATTCCCGGCGTTTCGGGTCAGACGATTGTCGATGCCATTCTGGCCAATGGCCACAAAAGCGCTGTCCATCAGCCGGATATTCTCAAAATTCATCAGAACGCCGCCGCGGAGATCGAGGACGGCGACCTCATCCTCAGTCTCGGCGCGGGCAACATCCACGAGGCCGGCGCCCGGCTCCTGGCCGATCTCGCCACCCGCGACAAGCTTCATGAAGTGATGGGACCCGGCGCGATCCGGCTTTACGAACCGCTTTCGCGCCACACGACCATGCGGGTCGGCGGTCCGGCACAATTCTGGGCTGAACCCGAAACCGAGGAGGGCTTCACCGACCTGGTTTGCTACTGCTTCGACGAAGGCATTCCGTTCATGGTTATGGGCCGCGGCTCGAATCTCCTCGTCCGCGACGGCGGCATCCCCGGCGTGGTGGCCCATCTTTCCAAGGGCGAGTTCGCCCGCCACGAAGTCCATGGCAACGAGATCACCGCCGGAGTCGGACTCAAACTCAAGCAACTCACCGCCATCGCGCGCAACGCCGGCCTCGGCGACTTCGAGTGGATGGAAGGCATTCCCGGCAACCTCGGCGGCAGCCTGCGCATGAAC
>JBMOHI010000130.1:0-5951 GCA_049317925.1 Terrimicrobiaceae bacterium | reverse complement strand
GCTTTTTCATCCTTTCCAGCCGCCTCTCCCGCAAGGCGGAGGAAATGTCGGAATAGGCGCGCTTCCGAATTTGTAGCGGAAAACGTCAGTTTTCCGACCAACGGGCTTTCGGTCCTAGATCAACGCAAGCAGCGCAAGCAACCGGCCGGTGCGGCCTTTTTCCCGCCGATAGGAATAGTATTTTTCCGGGTTGGAGGCGGTGCAGATTCCGCAATCGTGAACATCCCGCACTCCCGCGGCGCGGGCCTGGCGGATGATTTCGGCCGCGAAATCGATTTCGTAATGCGGCGGGCGGATGCAGGGTGCGATTTGTATGACTAAATCGTCCGGCGGAATGCCGTGGCGATCGTGCAGCGCAGCGATGGCCTGCGGCACGATGCCGAGTTCGGTGCCCTTTTTTCCCGAATGGACGAGGGCGATGGCGCGGGCATTTTTGTCGGCCAGAAAAACGGCGGCACAGTCAGCCACATAAATGGCTAGGCAGAGGTGTGGCGTGGCGGTGAGGAGTCCGTCCGCGCCGGCGGCCGGCGTCGAAGTCGGCGCATTAACGGCGGCGACGATGTTGCCGTGGACCTGCTCGGCCGTGACGAATGGCATGTCGCGAAAGCCGAGTTCGTCGGCGGTCTCGCGTTGGACGGACCAAAGCCGCTGCATGGCGGTCTCGCGGTCGGTCAGGACATCAACGTCCGGGCAGCGCTGGATGAAAGCGGCGCGCAGGAAGGGCAGGGCCGCGAGGGCGGGAAAGGTTTCCGCCGGACAGCGGCTCACTTGTTGCGGGTGGGCGCGGGTTTGGTCTTACCCTTGGGCGCTTTTTCGAGAATGGGAACGATCGGATCCTCGTTCTTGAAAGCACGGGGCAATTTGGCCTGGGGCTTGGCGGGATCGGTCGTTTTTTGGAATTGCTTGCGCTCGCCGGTATTGAGGGCCTGCGGGTTGAGGGGACGCACGAGCGGATCGTCGAACGTCTCGACGTATTGGGTATCGAGCGAAAGGGCGAAGTCGTAAGCGGCCATGGCGGCGATGTAGTCGTAACGGGCCTGGAGCACGTTGGACTGGGCGGTGAGGAGCTGGGTCTGGGCGTTCAGCACATCGAGCTGCGTGCCGGCGCCGGCGTCGAGGCGTTCGCGGGAGAGGCGGAGTGCCTCGGTGGCCTGGACGACACTGGCCGTGGTGGCGTCGATGGTTTCCTGGGCCTGCTGCAAATTCGAGATGGCGACCTGGACATCAAGGACGACCTGACGGATGCCGTTGTCGTAGTTGTTCTTCGCCTGCATGAGCTGGGCTTTGGCCTGGGCGACGTTGCCGTAGGTGAGTCCGCCGTCCCAGATGTTCCAATTTCCGGTGGCTCCGAAAAACCAGCCCTGCACGTTCTGGGCGAGATTCTGTGAGGCGAGGTCGTTGGTGAATTGGTAGCCCGCGTTCGCGTTGATGGTGGGCAGCCATCCGGCGATCTGGGCGCTGACGTTGGAGGCCTGGGCGAGGATGGACTGGCGCTGGGCCTTGAGAGCAGGATTGCGGGCGATGGCGATGCGGATGGATTCGTCGGCTTGCACCTTGCGCAGGCTGTATCCAAGCGTGCCGACGACGTTGAACGGCACTTCGCTGGGGTGGCCCTGAGGATAGTCCATGCCGAGGAGCTGGACGAGTTGATAAAGGGCGATGCGGTAGTTGTTCTCGGCCTGGATGAGCGGCGGCTTGGCGTTGGCCAGCTGGACTTCGGCCTGGAGGACGTTGAAACGCGGGACTGTGCCGGCCTCGTAGCGGTTTTGCTGGTCCTGGACCTGCTGCTGGAGAAGGGCGACGTTTTGCTGCTGCGCGACGATGAGGGCTCTGTTCAGCACGATCTGGTAGAACTGCGTGATGATCTGCGAGACGATGTTGTCAATGGTCGAGCGCAGGCTGAAAAACGCCGCGTCGTAAGCCGCGCGGCCACCCTGAATGCCAGCGATGGTGGCGCCACCGTCGAAGATTAACTGCGAGCCTTGGAACTGGATGTTCCAGGTTTGATTTTGCACGGCCTCGTTGCCGCCGCCCAAAGTCAGGACGGTGGGTTTGCCGCCATTCGGGTTGGGGATTTCGATACTCGAAACCCCGCCACCGCGGCCATTGGTGGTGAGATCCTGCTTGGTCTGGTTGTAGCTGGTGGCGAGTCCGATCTTGGGCACGGCCTGCGAGATGACGCTGATGAGTTGGCCGCGGGTGAGGCGGATCTGCTGGATGGCATTGAGGATGGTGGGATTCTGCTTGAGCGCGATGCGGACGGCATCGTTCAGCGTCATGTCGGCCACCTTCGGGTTGCGCTGCTTGCCGATGAGGACGGTGAGCGATTTTTCGAAATCGGCCATGACCATCTTCTGCTGCATGGCGAGTTTCTCGCTGTCCTTCAGCGTGTTCGTCTCACTGCCGGGCGCGAGCGGTTCGCTGATCTGGCCGGGCGCGGGCAAGGGCAGATTAAGCTGATCGGAAAGTGTCGAAGCATCCGGGATGGCCGGCGTGGGCATGGGCGGCGGCGTCAAGGGCATGGTGCCGTCGGGCAGCGGCGTGGGCAATGGAGCGGGCGTCGGTGAGGCTGCGGTGCCCGGCGCGGGCGTGGGGGTCGGCAGAGTCCAGGGCGTGGTGCTGGGCAGGGCAAACGGAAGCGGCGTCGGAGTGGTGTAGGGGGTCGGGCTGGGCAGGGTCCAGGGCGTGGGGGAGGGCGACGGAGCCGGCAATTGATTCGACTGGGCGCGGGCGGGGATCCCCGAGGTCCAGACACCGATGACCAGACTGACGGTGAGAGCTTTTACTGGGTTCATGCGGTTTTCTTGCTGTCGCAGAAGGAGTGGATCTTTTCGTAAATGCTGAGCCAGGCGGCTTGTTCCTCGCGGGGCAGCAGCTCCATGATTTCACTGAGATTGTTGACGATGTCCTGCCGGATCCGCTCAACCAGCGCACTGCCCTTTTTTGTGATCTTCACCAGGACTTTGCGGCGGTCATTGGCGGCATGGGTGCGCTGGACGTAGTGGATTTTCTCCAGCCGGTCCACCAGCCCGGTGGCGGCGGCGGTGGAATGGTTCATCTTCTCCGCAATCTCGCTCATGGAGAGGGCGTGATCCTGCGAACCGATATGGCCGAGGAGAAAAAACTGCGGAAACGAAACCTTGCCCCGCGACAATTCCTCGGAGAGCCGGAGCATGAAACAACGCTGCAACGTCAGGATGATATCCGCCAGACGTTCCACATCGGCCCGTGCCGCCGGTTTATGCAGTTCAATCACAGGTTTTTATTAACGAGGTTGATAATTAAGCGCAGCCGGAAGGACGGTGTCAACGGTAAACCGGTTGCGGTCAGGGCTTGAAGACGCGGTCACCGGGCGAAGGCGTCCCGCTGGCGATATCGGCGATGAGGAAGGGCGGATTTTTCAGCGAACTCATGCGCAGGTTGGCGGTTTCCTGCTGATTCATGATGCAGACGAGCAGCGCGCCGGCCTCGGTGCCTTGGGAGCTGACGGCATCGATCAGGACGAACCGGTCCTCGGTGTTGACCATTTTGATCACGCCGACGAGTTGGGGTGGCTGGGCCTGGGGTGGTCCGGCTTTTTTCGGGAAGAGCATCCCCGGCCAGTTGAGCGGCGAGAGATAAGCCAGGGGGGAGCGAATCGGCTTGGCGGCGGGCGCAGGGGTCGAACCCGGTAGGGCGGCCGCGGCCGGCGCGGCGGGATCGGGCGGCGCCTTCCTGGTCTGACATCCGGACAGAAGGAGGAACGCGCAGACGATGAGAAAGGGGGAAGCGGAGAGGCGGAGCATGTCTCCGAGTCTCCGCGTCCCCGTGTCCCCGCGTCGCTGTCCCGCCATCACCCGCATCCGCAGGAGGAGTTGTGGCAATGGCCGCCGGAGGAGGACGACGCGGACGCCGACCCGGAGGTCAAAACGCCGATCCCGCCGGCGATCACGCGGCGGACGGGTTCGCCCGTCTCGGGATGGTTTTCGAAGGCGGGATCCTTGATGCTCTGCCGGATCTCGTAGCGTTTGGGTTTGGCACCGGCTTTCGCCGGGATGGTCTCGTAAATGTAAGTCGGCATGGAAAGAGAATGGCAGGTGAAGGTAGCGGGACTGTTTGCCGCAGGCAACCCCGAAGGGGTCCGCGCAGCGAAGCAAATAGGGGGTGTTGAATGACGAAAATATCTTTGGCGCAGGGCACTGCTCACTTGTCAGCCGCCCCGCGGCGCGGCACAAAGAGGGGGATGGCGGAAGTTTTTTATCTGGGTCCGGAGGGGACGTTTTCCCACATTCTGGCCCGCAAGAGGTTCGGCGCGAAGCCGCAGCTCTCGGCCAGTCCGACGATTGAGGGGGTCTTTGACGGAGTGCTGGCCTCGCCCGGATCCCTCGGACTGGTGCCGATCGAAAACTCCAGCGGCGGCACGGTTTATGATTCGGCCGATTTGCTCATCCGCCACGCCGGACACGTCTTCATCCGCGAGGAACTGGCCCTCGATGTCCGGATCGCCCTGCTCGGGCATGACAAGAAAAACATCACGACGATTTTTTCGCATTTCGTGCAGCTCAAACATCACGCCGAATGGGTGAAGGCCCGGTATCCGCGCGCCCGTCTGCGCGCCGTGGCCAGCACGGCCGTGGCGGCGCAGAAGGCCGCGGCGTCCCGTCATGCCGCCGCGTTGGCCTCACCGGGAGCCGCCGGGGTCTATGGACTGAAAATTCTCGAAACCCCGGCCGTGCGCCAGGCCGTCAACGTGACCCATTTTTTCATCATCGGCGCGGCGGCCGCGGATGAGCCGGCGGGTGTGCAGAAAACCGGCCTCGTCGCCGCGCTGCCCAATACCTGCGGAAGCCTGCATCGTTTTCTTGGTCCGTTCGCGCGCCAGCAAGTGAGCCTCTCGCGCATTGTCTCCCGTCCGGTGCCGGGTCAGCCGCAGACCTATGTGTTCTTTTTGGAAATCGAAGGCGGACCCGGCGAAGTCAAAGTCGTCCGCGCTTTGCAGCGCGCCGGGGCTCTGACTGAGAAGCTGACCAGTCTGGGCAGCTATCCCTCCGGGCGTCGTTACAAATCGTAGATTGCAATGACGCCGCGGTTTTGCCAATCAGACCGGATGCTCATCAAGCGCGTAGCAACTCTTCTGATTCTTCTCGCGGCCGGACTCCACGCCGAGGAAGCCGCCACCATCACCATCCGCAAGGGTGACACCACCAGCGTGGCGTTGAAGGCCCTGGGCGGGGCCGACGGAGCCGCTGCCACCAGCGTGTTGCAAAATGACCTCCAGCTTTCCGGCTGGTTTGGAATCACTCCGCCTGAGCGCGCCACCTACACGATTGGCGGCTCGGCTGCGGGCGGTTCCTTGCAAGGCCAGGTGGCCGACCAGAGCGGCAAGGTCGTTCTGCAAAAAACCTACAGCGGCGACCCGCGCACGGCGGCGCATCGTTTCGCCGATGACATTGTGGAAACCCTCACCGGACACAAGGGCATCGCCAGCTCGAAGATCGCCTTTGTCTCGACCCGTACCGGACGGAAGGAAATCTACACCGCCGACTACGACGGCGCGAATGTGAAGCAGATCACCAGCGATGGTTCGATCAGTGTGGCTCCGGCCATCTCGCCCGACGGCAGCAAGCTGGCCTACACCGGCTATCAGAGCGGCTACGCCGACATCTATCTCGTCGATCTCGCCTCCGGCGCGCGCAACCGCATTGTGAAATTCCCCGGCACAAATTCCGGCGCGGCTTTTTCGCCTGACGGCGGACGCATTGCCTGTTCGCTGAGCAAGGACGGCAACCCGGAGCTTTATGTCGTCGGGGCCAACGGCAGCGGCGCACGGCGGCTCACCAGCACGCGCGGGGTCGAGTCCTCGCCCACTTGGTCGCCCGACGGGTCCCAGATTATCTATTCCTCCGACGAACGCGGCGGTCCGCAGTTGTTCAAAATCGGCGCGGGCGGCGGCAGCGGGCAATTGATTTCCA
>JBMOHI010000129.1:0-5967 GCA_049317925.1 Terrimicrobiaceae bacterium | reverse complement strand
CCGAAGGCGGAGACTTTCTCGGCGTTGGTCGAGACGGCCACGAAGTGCTTGGCCACGGCTTTTTTGTTGCCGCCGAGTCCCTTCAGCAGCCAGGCGCGGGCGCTGCCGGCATTGGTCATGGTCTCGAGGGTGGTGAACGTTTTTGAAGAAACGATGAAGAGGGTCTCGGCGGGGTTGAGATCCTGGGTGGCCTCGACGAAATCAATGCCGTCCACGTTGGAGACGAAGCGGAAGGTCAGGTCGCGCTGACTGTAATGCTTGAGTGCCTCGTAGGCCATGACGGGGCCAAGGTCGGAGCCGCCGATGCCGATGTTGATGACGTTCTTGATGCGTTTGCCGGTGTGGCCCTTCCAGGCTCCGCTGCGGACGCGATCGGCGAATTTCGCCATCTTGTCGAGGACGGCGTGGACTTCGGGCACGACATTCTTGCCATCCACGAGGATCTTCGCGCCTTTGGGCGCCCGGAGGGCGACGTGCAGGACGGCGCGGTTTTCCGTGATGTTGATCTTCTCGCCGGTGAACATGGCCTCGATGCGGGCCTTGAGGCCGGACTCCTCCGCGAGCTTCACGAGGAGTTTGATCGTCTCGGCGGTGATGCGGTTTTTGGAGTAGTCGAGAAAGAGGCCGGCGGCGCTGGCGGTGAATTTCTCGCCGCGTTTGGGATCCCTCGCAAAAAGCTCGCGCAGGTGTCTGCCGGCGATTTTTTTGTGATGGGCAGTGAGGGCTTTCCAGGCGGGGCGGTGGGTCAGCGGGAGTGTTTTCATGATGGGTGGGTGAGCGTAAGTGAGACTGCCGCAGACGAGCGGCCCGGGCAAGTTCTATGCGGTCAGAGGCCGGAAGAATGCCGAAGAGGTTTCGCGCAAAGGACGCGAAGGACGCAAAGGTTTTTGGGCGGAAAAGAATAGTGGAATCCGGCGATTGCTTATCTCCACCTTAATCCTTTGCGTTCTTAGCGACCTTTGCGCGAACCTGCTTGCCTCACCGCACCCGGACGAGTTCCTCTTCGTTTTCAGCGTATTCGGTATTTTCGATTTCCTCCAGCGGGGCAAAGCGGTCGCTGCGGAAGCCCATCTCCTCTGCGGCACCATCGGGCATGTAGGGGTCGTCGGGATTGTGCAGTTCCTCCAGCAGAACGAGGTAGGACACATCATTTGCGCCCCCGGCGGCGCTGGTCACCTGGGCGCGTCCGATCGACACCTCGCGCACGGTGTAGATTTCGTCCTTGCGCGGGAGCTGCTTGTACAGGTGCCGGATGGTGGGACTGAAGTCGTCGTTGATACAGGCGACTTTCTGGCCTTTGTCGAACATGCGGGCAGGATAAAATCGAATTGCCGCCGGATGCCAGAATTATAGCGAGTCCGCCTCCGCCCCAAACAACCGACCCAGACAGCTTGCACGATTCCCGAGATGACTGATATGTCTCATACACGCATGGCCGCCGCTCCCGTTTCGCTCAATTCCCGCTGGTTCTCAACGCTCCTGTGGGGAAACTCCGTCGCGTTGTCCTGGACGTGGGGGCTGGGGTTGTTCTTCTCGGTCCAGTTCACCACCCAGTTCGGGCTGTTCGGACTGCTGACGTTCGCCATTCCGAATGCCATCGGCCTGCTGGCTTTCGGCCTGGTCACGCATCACATCGCGCGGCGGGAAGCGGGTTCGGAATCGCTAGGACGGTTTTTCACGACGTGGTCGCGGCCCTTCCGACTTGTTTTTTTCCTGTATCAATTGCTGGCCATCACGCTGACCATCTTCGCCTTTATCCGCTACGGCTGGCAGACGCTCGGATTCCAGCCGTGGGCGCTCTACATGCCGCTCACGCTCCTCATCGTGTTGGCGGCGGCGATTTTGTTTGGCGAGGAGTTCGACATCAAACGCATCAAGTTCAGTCATGGCGCCATGGGCCTGCTCATGGCGGCGGCCATCGCCATCATCATTGTCAACACCATGCGCGCCGGTACCGGGCCGGTGGTGTTTCCCAAACTGCCGACGAATGACTGGCAATATTGGGGCTACGTGGTGCCGATCATCATCGGGTTCCTGGTCGGTCCGTGGCTGGATCTTCAGCAATGGCAGCGCGCCATTCAAATGCACCGTGAGCGCGTTTCCATCGCGGCGGCCTACTGGATCGGGTCGGTGGAGTTTTTCGGGCTCTTGCTTTTCCATGGCACGCTGGCGCTGTGGGCCCTCAATCAAGGCGCGGGCGAATGGCTGCGCTCGGGCCTGGGCGGCTACCAATACGGACACGAAATCATTCTGCGCTTTTTCTACGAACACGCGGCAGCGGCCCCGTGGACCTTTGTGGCCTACTGCACGTTTCTGTGCGTTTGTATTCTGAGCACTCTGGACAGCGGCTATGTCGCGCTGCGTTGGTTCTTCTCGGAAAACATCGGCCGATCGAAAAACCCGCTCCTCACCCTGGTGCCGAAACGTCTCGTAACGTCGCCGATCCCCGCCTTCGTGCTGGCCGGATTCATTGCCCTGGTCGCGGCCATCCTGAAGCTTGAGCTGGAATATTTCATGATCTTCTACGCCACGTTCTTCGTAGGCTACTCCGCTCTGGGCATCGCGCGCTGCTATCTGGTGAGCCCCACCAATGCGATTCCTCAAGTGAAGATGTTCTGCATCGGCAGCCTCGCCGTTGTGATTTGCGCCTATGGCTATCTGCTGCGCTATCCGCTGTTCATGATTCTGGGTTCGCTGCTGCCGCTCGCCTCCATCGCCTGGCTGCTGTTCAAACCGAGCGCGGGGGAGGATTTTGTCAGCGACTCAGACGAACTCCTGGCGACCGCGTCGGATGTGGCCCCGTCCGCCGGAGGTGTCATCGCGCCGGCCTCGCTGGCGGTCCAACCGGATGGCGCCGCCATGCACCACCTCGGCGGACATTTCGTGGACAAATGGTTCGTTCATTCCTTCGTCGCGACTTATGCGGACACCAACTCGGTGGGCAATGTGTACTTTGGCATGTACGCCATGTGGGTGGGCAAGACGCGCGAGTTATTTTTCAACCAGGTGATGCCGAAGTTTAATCTCAAAAACACGCCGTACTACATCCTCACCCGCTCGTTCGAGCACAAGTTTGTACGGGAAACCAAGGAGTTCGAAACCGTCAGCGTGCGCATCCGCATCTCCAACTACAATCGCAAGTTCGTCACCCTCGAACATGAGATTTACGACTCCGCGCAGAAGGTCCTCGGCCACGGAAAACAAACCCTCCTCTTCGTCTCCTCCGCCGACTACAAACTGATCGACGCGCCCGCCGAAGTGGTCACCGCTTTCGTCGGCTACACCTGAGATGAAAGCCCTCCTTTCGCTCCTCGTCGCCAGCCTGCTTCTCGTCGGCTGCGACCGTCCCTCCCCGCCACCGCAGCCCTCGCCAACCCCAGCGCCCACGCCGGTCGTGATCGCCAGTCCGACTCCGCTACCCGTTCCCACCCCGCCGCCGGTGCCCACCCTCCCGCGCAAACCGGTCGAGTTGGGCAAGCTTTTCAACGGCGTGACCTTCAAGACAAAATTCGCCACCCCCGAAAGCAAGGAACCCGCCTCCCTCGAACGCGATGACGAGAACAGCTACGCCGTCGAGATCACCTTCACGGCCAAGCTCCCCCGCCCCAGCCTCACCATTGAAGACATTGCCGCCAACGACCCCAAACTCCCGGAGGTGCTCAACCACATGCCCAAGCTCCTCGAGACCGCCACCGTCTCGCCCTACTTCGAGAAACTCTACGACAACAAAATCAGCACCATCCGGCAGGAACTCTTCGAACTCGACCAGGTTCTCTCCCGCCACAATTTCTACGACTGCGAAACCATCCTCCAACTCAAGAGCCCGGAAACCGGTCGCAAGGCCCTGCTGGTTATCGGCGACATGGACGTCAACGTGGACGGCTCCGACGGCGATCGCAACGTGCAGGTGGATGACTCCGGACGCTTTTTCCAACCACAGACGAGTTACCGCTGGCCCAAGACGACCGACCGACCCAATCCCTTCATCGAAAAAGCCCAGAGCAAAATCGCCGCCCTCAAGGCCGAGGCCACCACCGCGGGATTGTCCGCCCAGAGAAAAACCGAAATCCAACAAGCCATCCAGCACCAGACCCGCACCATCGCCGATCTGAAATCCTCCAGCTTCCTCGTCTCATCCGCCGATCCTTCCATCGTTCTCCCGGGTTTCATGCTGCGCGATTCCTCCGATCCCTTCTCGCCCGCCATCGGCGACTATGCCGCCGTGATTTACAATGGCATCGTTTATCCCGCCATCGTCGGCGACGCCGGCCCCAACGCGAAAGTCGGCGAGGCCTCCGTGCGCCTCTGCCGGCAGATCAATCCAAAAGCCTCTGCCGCCTCCCGCTCCGTCAGCAACATCAAGGTCGCCTATCTCGTTTTCCCCGGCACCGCCGACAAAGCCGCCCCGCCCGACCTCGTCAAGTGGCGGGAAAAAACCAAACAATACCTCGACGAAATCGGCGGCACCGCGCCCGAACTCTTCACCTGGGAAAACAATGTGCCGCCCTGGCCCACCCCGACTCCGACACCGACACCCACCCCCGCTTCGACTCCTGAATCGACCCCCGCCCAGCCTTCCCCCGAAGTCGCCTCCCCGCTCCTTGCCACTCCCGAAGTTCCAGCCGACCCACCCGCCAACCCGACCATCGTCACTCCGCCCGCCAGCCAGTGAGTGCCTCGCCCGAAGACCTCCGGCGGCTGCTCTGCAACCTCGGAACCCACCTCCGCGAACGCATCCTCGCCGAACGTAGTCAGCAAACGTCCGCATCCCTCGCCTCCGTCGCCGCCCAATCCGCCGCCGACACCATTTACGTCATCGACAAAATCAGCGAGGCCGCCATCAGCGAATGGTTCACCAGCACATGGCCCGCCTCCGAACCCGTCCAGGTCATCATGGAAGGCGTCGAGGAAAACGAGGGGCTCTGCTTTCCCGCCGGCACCGCGCCCGACCAGACAAAATGGAAATGCCTCCTCGATCCCATCGATGGCACCCGCTGCATCATGTACGACAAACGCAGCGCCTGGACCCTGGCCGGCATCGCCCCCCAGCGCGGCGACGAAACGCGGCTCTCCGACATCATCGCCGCCGCCATGACGGAGCTCCCCACCACCAAGCAATGGCGTTCGGATCAAATCAGCGCCGTGCGCGGCGGAGGCCTGGTGATGGAGTCCACCAACATCCTCGACGGCTCGCGTCATCCCCTCGCCCTCGCCCCATCGAACGCCACCGATTTCCGGCACGGCTTTTCCTGGATGGCCAAGTATTTTCCCGAAGGCCGCACCCTCACCGCGCAAATCGAGGAGCAACTCTGGGACGAACTCGTCGGCGTCGGACGCGAACCCTCGCCCGTGATCTTCGATGACCAATACCTGTCCACCGCCGGAGCCTTCTACGAACTCATAGCCGGACACGACCGCATGGTGGGCGACCTGCGCCCGCTCGTCTATGCGCGGCTCGATCTGGAATTTTCCCTCGTCTGCCATCCCTACGACGTCTGCATCGCCCTCCTGCTGGAGGAAGCCGGCATCATCTACGAACATCCCCTCGGCGGATTCCCCGACGCCCCGCTCGACACCACCAGCGGCGTCGCCTGGGTTGCCTACGCCAACCCCTTCCTCGCCGCCCAGGCCCGTCCCGTGCTGCAGAGAATCCTCCACCAATGCCTCGGATAATCCGGCATTTCGTCATTCGGTATTCGTCAGTCGTCATTTGAAACCATGACCCGCGAGAAATTTTTCGCCGTCCTGATCACCACCTCTCTCCGCCTGCTCTTTCTCACTCTTCGTTTGCGGGTTGATGATCGCATTGGCCTGGGTTCCAACCAACCCGACGGTCCCGTGATCCTCTGTTTCTGGCACAACCGCATTCTCGGCATCACTCACGGATTTTTGCGCAGATATCCCCATCGCCTCCGGGCCGGCGTTACCGTGCTCACCAGTCCCAGCCGGGACGGCGAACTCCTGGCC
>JBMOHI010000128.1:0-5979 GCA_049317925.1 Terrimicrobiaceae bacterium | reverse complement strand
GTTTACAATTTCACCTACGGGCAGTTGCAAAGCCTAAAAGCCGCAGGCGCGACGCCGCAGTTGCTGAACTATCTTTCCGAAACCCAGGGATTTTACGGGGTGAACACGCCGAAACAAAAGGCCCGACTGAGCGGCGAGCAGAAACGCGCGTATTACAACACGCCGGGCTATCAGGATCAGCAGCCGTTTGCCTACAATCAGCCGGAAATCGACGACTGGTATGACTCGGGCTACGAGGAGTCGCTCTACAGTCCGTTTTCGTTTAACTGATTATTCGGAGTGCACCATTTGATCGGTGCCGGAAAGCTGGGGAAGCGACGAAGCGCTTCCCTCCAAGTTTCACGCCCTACCAGCCGAGGAGATAGGCGAAGATGAGCGGCGCGACGATGGTGGCGTCGCTTTCCACGATGAACTTCGGAGTTTCGGCCCCGAGTTTCCCCCAGGTGATTTTTTCGTTGGGCACGGCGCCGGAGTAGCTGCCGTAGCTGGTGGTGGAATCGCTGATCTGGCAGAAGTACCCCCAGAGCGGGACTTCGTCCCGCTGAAGATCCTGGTGCAGCATAGGGACGACACAAATGGGGAAGTCACCCGCAATGCCTCCGCCGATTTGGAAAAATCCGATCGAACCGAGCGTGCCGATAGGTTTGGCGTTGGCGGTATACCATTCGGCCAGTTCCATCATGTATTCGATGCCGGTGCGGACGGTGTGGACATTCTTCACGTCGCCGGTGATGCAGTGGCCGGCATACATGTTGCCGAGGGTGGCGTCCTCCCAACCGGGGACGATCATGGGGAGGTTTTTCTCGCAGGCGGCCACCATCCAGGAATTTTTCGGATCGATCTGGTAGCTGTCCTTGAGCTTCCCGCCGCGGAGGATTTTGTACATGAACTCGTGGGGAAAAAAGCGTTCGCCAGCCTGGTCGGCGGCGACCCATTCCTCGAGCACGACCTTCTCGATGCGGCGCATGGCTTCCATTTCAGGAATACAGGTGTCGGTCACACGGTTCATGTGACGGTCGAGCAGGGCCACCTCGTCGGCGGG
This sequence comes from Terrimicrobiaceae bacterium, assembly GCA_049317925.1. GTDB lineage: Bacteria > Verrucomicrobiota > Verrucomicrobiia > Chthoniobacterales > Terrimicrobiaceae > CAMASH01. The sequence goes on along the minus strand of JBMOHI010000128.1, from coordinate 4,937 downwards.
GGTGAGGTCGCGGTAGTTCGGCACGCGCTCGTAGTAGTCGTGGGCGACGAGGTTGAAGATATCCTCCTCGAGGTTTGCGCCGGTGCAGACGATGGCATGGACTTTATCCTGGCGGATCATCTCGGCGAGGGAGAGCCCGAGTTCGGCGGTGGACATGGCCCCGGCGAGGGTGACGAGCATCTTGCCGCCGGAATCGAGGTGTTTCTCGTAGGCCTTGGCGGCATCCACCAGGGCGGCGGCATTGAAGTGGCGGTAGTGGTGGAGCAGGAATTGGGAGACAGGGCCTTTGTTCATCGCGGCGAAATGCTATCGCTCCGGCCACAGGCTGCAACTTTCTTTGCGTGACGTTTGCTTTCTGGTAGTCCCGACCGATGCGGCGCAGAGAGGATGTCCCGGACCTGGTTCACGCCGTCGGCGGGGATTTACAAGCCCGGGTGGAGCAACATCCGAATCCCGAATACATCGATCACGTCTGGATCACGATGGAGGCGGGAAGCCCTCAGCGGGTGACGGTCGCGGTGAACACCCTTTCGCGGCGCAATCTCCTCGCGGGTTTTGATCCGCGGGTGCGACTGGGCATCCTGCGCGGAACGTGGAGGCACCTTCCCGGTCGCGGTATTTCCCACTGCAGGGGATTTGACTATGAGGACATCGAAACGCAGGCGAATATTTTCTTCGAGCATTACGAACGTGTCGCCTTGGAGGAACTGTTACTGGAAACCACTTCACGGGCCATCCTGCTCGAGGTCTGGGGCGCGCCTTATCACCACCGGGTGAATCCCGGCATTCATCAAGTCCATTCCCGACGGGCCAGTTGCGCGGTCAGCGAGGACCTGCGGAATCTCGACGGGGCCCTGCAGTTTTTCTTTCTCGCGGAGCAAACCACCGCATTGTTTCTTTTCAAGTTTTGCGGCCAGCCGTGAATGCAAGGGAATTCATGGCCGCGCTGTTCCGTCAAAGGCTTCCCTTTCTCCCGCTGCTGGCCTGCGCCGCGGCCGGCATTCTCGTGGCGGAATTGATCCCATGGCCTTCCTCCTTCTGGTTGATTGCCGCGGCCGGAAGCACCGGGGCATTTTTCCTCACCCGCAGGCAGACCACCTTTGCGGCCCTGTGCTTTTGCCTCTTCGGCCTCATGCATCTCTGGCAAAGCCGGGAGTCCGCCGCAGCGCAGTTTGCCGACTGGCTTGGTCCGCGAAGTCTCCTGGCCGAGGCGAGCGGAGTCGTCGTGAGCGAACCGCGCAGTTTTTCTGACAAAACCGCCTTCGAACTCCGCCTCGGCCGGATGCAGGTCGATGGCCGTGAAATGACTGCTCCCCTGACCATTCAAGTCGAATGGCTAGGCACTCCGCCTGTCTATGGCGACGAGGTGCGGGTCGTCGGCTCGCTGGAAAACCTCGACCCGCCCCGCAATCCCGGACAATTCGACTTCGCCGCCTGGTCGGCCCGCCGCTCGATCTATACCCGGCTGCGGGTCAGCCATCCGAATGACTCCGCTATTCTGGCCTCAGACCGCGGCAATCCGCTGGTGACGGTGGCCTTGCGCGCACGGGACTGGATGCGGCGGACGCTTACCCTCGAAGTGAACGACCCCATCATCTCCGACCTGATCATCGGCATGGTGCTGGGTGAAACCACCACCATGCCGGAACGCATCCAGGAGCAGTTCCGCGGCACGGGGACTTTTCATTTGTTTTCGGTCAGCGGATTGCATGTCGGCATCCTGGCCGCGCTGCTCTGGTATGTGCTCAAACTGCTGCGCATTCCCCGGCGTCAGGCCGCGATTCTTGTCATTGGTATCCTGTTTTTCTACGCGCTGATGACCGGCCTCAAACCGGCCAGCCTCCGCGCCACGATCATGGCCGCCATTGTCCTGCTGGGTCTCATGACCAACCGGCGACCGGTGCTGCTGAACAATCTGCTCGCGGCCGCGTTTTTAATTCTCCTGGCGGACACCAACCAGCTTTTCAACGCGGGCTTCCAACTCTCCTTCTGCGTCGTCGCGGCCATATTGCTGATGGAACGACCCATCCGGGATGCACTGGCGAAACCGTTCCACCCTGATCCGTTTTTTCCGGAGAAACTTCTCACCGCCGGCCAGCGGCTGGGTTTTCACAGCGGACAAAAAATGGCGGGCCTTGCCGCGGTGTCGATCGCGGCCTGGATTGGTTCGCTGCCGCTTACGTTGGGATATTTTCATCTCGTCTCCTTCACCGCCCTGCCGGCCAACCTTCTGGCCGTGCCGATCTCCTTCGGCATCATGGCCGTGGCCATGCTCTCGCTCTTGAGCGGTGTGGCCAGCCTCTGGGTGGCCGCGATCTACAATCAAACCAACTGGCTGCTGGCCCACATTCTCCTCGGTACGATTTCTTTTTTTGCGTCGTTGCCGGGTTCATTTTTTTATGTCCGCGCGCCTCAGCTTTCCACCCCGCTCGCCGAGATCATCGTTTTCGATTTCGGTTCCGGCGGCGCGGCCTGGGTCTCCACCGGCGGGCATTCGTGGCTGATTGACAGCGGCCCGGCCTACCAATTCGATTCTGTGCTGCTGCCGTTTTTGCGTTCGCGCGGCCTCCGTAGCCTCGACGGGCTGCTCATCACCCATGGCGACGCCGGACACCTGGGATCGGCGGAGGAACTGTTTACCTCCTGCCCACCCCGCCAACTTATCGATTCGCCCCTCGACGACCACTCCAAACTCCGCCATCGCCTGCACACCGAACTGGCCCGGCAGGGCATCCCCAAATCCCTGCATCGATCCGACGATCTGGTGGTTTTTTCCCCCAAGGCCCGTCTGCACGTTCTCTATCCACCGCCGAATATCTCGCGCACATTGGCGGACGATAAAACGCTCGTCGTCCGCCTCGAAGTGGAAAACCTGCGCCTCCTTTTCATGTCCGACGCCGGACTGTCCACCGAGCAGTGGTTGCTTGCCAATGCCCCCGAAAAACTCCCCTGCGATATTCTCATCAAGGGTTCGTCGCGCAGCAGTCCCTCGGCCGATCTGGCCTTCCTCAAAGCCACCAACCCGTCCGTCGTGGTGGCCAGTGCGGCGGATTTTCCCACCAGCGAGAAGATTCCCGATGTGCTGGTGGAAAACCTCGCCGCGCGCGGCATCCGGCTTTTCCGGCAGGATGAAAACGGCGCAGTCACCATCAGGATTTACTCCACTCATTGGGATGTTTCCGCTTGGGTGGACCAGCGGCACTACAGCCGCATGCGATGAACCCGAACATTCTCTTCCAAGTCCGCCAGCTTTCCATCCGCCGGGGTGACACCCACATCCTGCGCGACGTCAACTGGACCGTCCGTCCCGGTGAGCACTGGATTATTCTCGGCGCCAACGGCTCCGGGAAAACCTCCCTGCTCAAGGCCATCACCGGCTACATGACGCCGACCAACGGGGAGATCACCCTGCTGGGGGAGGAATTCGGCGACAGCGACTGGCGCGAACTGCGGCACCATATCGGCATCGTCAGCGCGAGCATTTCCCTCCTCGTGCACGAGGAGGACACCGGGTTGGATATCGTGGCCGGAGGCAAGCGGGCCATGATCGGATGCTGGGGCCGGGTGACCCGCGCGGAAAAGGATCGTGCCCGCCGCCTGCTGAAATCCCTCCGGATCCCCTACACCGCCGAACGCACTTGGGAGGTGCTCTCGCAAGGCGAACGCCAGCGCGTTCTGATCGCCCGCGCGCTTATGGCCGATCCGGTGCTGCTAATCCTCGACGAGCCTTGCGCCGGACTCGACCCCGTGGCGCGGGAAAAGTTTTTGGCAGACATCAGCCGGCTGACTGCAAAAAAGAGCGCGCCCGCGCTGGTCTTGGTCACCCATCACGTTGAGGAAATCCTGCCGGAGTTCACCCATCTCCTCGCCCTGCGGAATGGCCGGGTGGCCAGTTCCGGCCCGATCGCGCACGGACTCAACGCGAGAAATCTCAGCGCAATCTTCCGCTCACCGCTGGCCTTGCAGCAAAGCGGCGGACGCTACCGCTTGAAAACCACGCGTTCCTATTGCTGATACATCCGTGGTGGGGCCGGTTCCTCCGGGGTGAATCCCGCCCGCCGGTCCATCCAGTCATTGAAACTTTTGTCCGTCCGCATGAGCGCGCCAAAAGGATCGAATTTGGTGCTCCCGTCCGGCTTGCTCACGCATCCGGTCAGAAAGAGGGACAACAGCAAAAGGACCATCGGGATTTTCATCGTTCACAGTTTGTCATGCCGGATTTGTAGCGTCATGGAAGAAATCTGCACGAAAACTTAAACCTTCGCCTGCAACAATTCCACCTGCCCCAGAATTTCTGGAGGGAGAGGCTGAGCCTCCGCAGCGGCCTTCAGATAATCTTCAAGATGAGCCAGAGAGGAGGTTCCGCCGATAGTGGTGCGGATGGCCGGTTCACTGGCGGCCAGGCGGAGATTGAAATCCGTGGCGTCACGGCAGCCGGCGGCTTCGATCAATCCGGCCAGCGCAGCAGATTTTGCACCACTGGCTTTGTCGGAGGGGCCTCCGCCGAGCGTGCGGAGCGCCAGAGCGGGGATCTTGTTTTTCTGAATCGCCTGCCAAGCCGTGTCCGAGCAATCCCGTTGACAGGCGTTCCAATAGAGGATCACGCCCTCGATCAAACCGCTTTTCGTCGCCTCCACCGCCGCATCGGAATTCTGCGGAGTCAGAAAAAGCACGGCCTCACGGATCAACCCGCGGGCGCGCAACGAAGCCAGTTCCTCGACGAGGGGACCGTCCCCGGCGCGCAGTTGATCGACCAGGTTTCCGGGTTGAGGATCCATGGAAACGAGCTGGGCCACATCAATGGCATCAAGGCCGAGGCGGCGGCAACTGTCCTCGACTTCGAAGCGCATGAGCGACGCGGTGGCATCCCGCACTTTGATCACCATGCGCGGCACACGCGAGCGGTTTTCATCGAAAGCCAGCCGCAGCACCATGAA